>JBJFDD010000227.1:0-2852 GCA_051889815.1 Candidatus Cryptobacteroides sp.
GATTCGGATCTAACGTTTTATTTATACCGTAAAGATAAGAAAAATATTTCTATATATCAATATTACATTACACTAGGAGAGTTGCCGGCAAGAGGCTCTCAGGTTAAGAAAAGAATCCCGAATTTCAATGTTCTGGCTCATTCTTTTCCTGTGATTCTTTTGACAGACCTTGATAACGAACCATGTGCTCCCATTGGCAAGAATAACCTATTAGGGAGTTTGGTCCAGGAGCCTGAATTTGTCATAAATATTGCCATTGATGAAGTTGAGGCTTGGCTTATGGCTGATAAAGATGGTTTTGCACGCTATTTTGGGATTCCAATTGACAAGATGCCAAATAGTGTTATGCAAAAAATGACTGGATTCAAAGAGCTTCCAGAGATTTCTGTTCCGGTGAAGTCTTCATGGCTGTTTACCCACGATTTGATGCAATACTCCACCAATGTTGAGAAGAAAGCACAGGTTGCTGTTTCACCCAAGGATAAGAACTGCAAGGGAAAAGAGTATAATTCAGCAGTTGTTCCCTTCATCCAAGATGTCTGGAATCCGGAGGTGGCGCGAGTAGCATCAGACAGCCTGAACAGAATGATAGGCCGACTTGGGAAACTTTAGAGTGGTTTTTGGGCAGGAAAAAAGAATAACCACAGAATACAGACGTCTAATAGTAGGAAGTGAGGGCTTGGTCGCGTCGCCCCGAAAGTGATTGATGGTGTGGTAAGGTGGGGAAGAAGTAATTGATTTTAAAAATAACAGCATTATGTACCGATTTGGATCCAACGGGATACTCCAGTCGCTTGTCACTCCGCTCAAGGATGAGGGCAAGGGTCCCAAAGAATACATCATAGAGATTTCACTGGATGAGGCGCCGGTGAGGGTGACCCGGAAACTGAGCGTTCCGTCGAACCTGTACATCGGTCATTTTGTGAATTTCCTGCTTATCGCAATGGGTTGGGAGCGATACCATCTTTCCGAATTGACGCAGGGGGATGTGATCTGGCGATCAACCAAAGAGAAGGCAATGGACAAAAGACAGGGGTTTGAATATGAAGACCTTAAGGTGAAGAACTCTTACCGTGCGACTGTGAGTCAGCTTTTGAAGAAGGCGGGTGATGAATGCCATCTGCTCTACGATATGGGCGATTCGTGGAGACATACAATCAGGTTGCTTGAGGTCAGAAAGTACAGTTCCTACGTGATAGCATTTGACAGCTACGGCGTGGATCTGGTCGGCGGCGAGGGGGCGTGTCCGCTTGAGGATTGCGGCGGTGTGGATGGTTACGCGGAGATTCTCCGCATCATCAAGGACCCGGATGACCCTGAATATGAGCACTACAGCTCATTTTTCCCAAAAGATTTCGACCCTGCTGAAATCCCGGATCCTTCGTGGCTGATCTTCCGGCTCCACGACTACGAAAGGACCATCAATGAGGTACTGGCCGGGTATTTCGAACGGTGATGAGTCGCAGGGTGGCCGCGGTCCTGTCCGGGCAGTGCCTGTCCGGCAGGGGTGCCCCTGCTCGAGCCTTGCAGAAGGTCTTTTTTTATCTCCGAAAGTATGCCTGTCCGGGCAGTGCCTGTTCGGCAGGAGGTGCCCCTGCTCGAGCCTTGCAGAATCAATTCCCATCGGGTTGACTTTATGGCTGATTCACCCCGGCAGAGTCTTGCTGAAGTACGATTATGCTCCGGGAGAACGACTTTACGGGCGAACTGGGAGAGGGGCTGGGACGGGTCGAGCCCATATTCAAGGATGTTGAAAATGAATGAGTTATGATTGCGATTGATAAGAAACTGATTTCCGATTTGTTGGCTCAGGCCGAGACCAGTCCCCGCCTGCGCCAGAACTATGATCTGCGCACCTCGCCGGAAGACGGCAGCCAGCGGATGCTGAATGCCCTGCTGCCAGGGACCGTGGTGCCCGTCCACAGACATCCGCGCAGCAACGAGAGCGTGGTGCTGCTCTGCGGCAAGGTGGTTGAGGTGACCTACGACGATGCAGGCCGTGAGATTGAGAGGTGCTTGATGGATACTTCCGCCGGCAATTTCGGATGCGTGGTCCCGGCTGGTGCCTGGCACACGGTAGAGGTCCTCGAACCCTCAGTCATCATCGAGGTTAAGGACGGTCGCTTCGGCGAGGACGGAAGCGAGCACCGGTAGCGGGTGGCAGGGTTTGGGTGACTGCTGGTGGAAGCTGGTGACTGGTGGCAGGGTTTGGGTAGCTGGTGGCTAGGCTTGGGGCAGCTGGTGGCTAGGCTTGGGGCAGCTGGTGGCTAGGCTTTGGGTAGCTGGTGGCTGGGCTTTGGGTAGCTGGTGGCTATGTGGCAGGTGGCTTCAGAGGCGTTTCCTCGCCCGATTGCCTTTGCCGGACGAAAACACCTATAGCCCAGACCCCCGCTACAGGGTACTGTGGGGCAGGGTGGCGCGATTGGTCCCCCGGTTTCCTCGGTACCTAGAGAAACAACCCCCATTACAGGCACCTCTGGGGCAGGATGGCGCTCTAGGTCAATTTGTCCAGAGCCCACCTTGAGCACTCAATCGGCACTACAGACCGTTCAAAGGCGGTTCCTCGCCCGATTGCCTTGCCGGACGAAAACACCTATAGCCCAGACCCCCGCTACAGGGTACTGTGGGGCAGGGTGGCGCTCTAGGTCCCCCGGTTTCCTCGGTACCTATAGCGACAACCCCCATTACAGGTTCCTCTGGGGCAGGGTTGCGCTCTAGGTCAATTTGTCCAGAGCCCACCTTCAGCACTCAATCGGCACTACAGACCGTTCAAAGGCGGTTCCTCGCCCGATTGCCATTGCCGGACGAAAACACCTATAGCCCCGACCCCCGCTACAGGGTACTGTGGGGCA
>JBJFDD010000227.1:2952-6462 GCA_051889815.1 Candidatus Cryptobacteroides sp.
CAAGCACCTGTGGGCTAGGGTACCGTGGCAGAAGGCCGATAAAACACCGGTCTGAAACGCGAACATACACCTGTGGCACCTGTGGCAGGGACGACCGTGGCAGAGCACGAGGTAAATGCCTGGGCAAGGCCGGTCAGAGGGTAATCTGACACGCGAGGTGGCCGCAGAGAGCCCTATGGTCAAGGGTGCATCTCACCTACCAGACTTGACCAGGGAGGAAAAGAGGTGTTCCCATAAATCAATGACGTTCCCTGGGGAGAAGCGGTGCGAACTCTCGTAAGAGGCAGCGCCGAGTCGGCGTCGGAGTTGTTCATCGGCGACAATCAGGCAAATCCTGTCGGCCAGTGCAGCGACATCCCCAACCGGAACAAGAAAGCCGTTTGGGGCCTGGATGTTAACGCAATACTCCGCGCCTGGCAGGGTCTTCTCAAGAACGTCATCGGCACCGGTTCTGTTAACTTCGCATGGCTTATGTTCAACCCGATATCCACTTTCTGGACATCGGCCATCAGTCTGACCACATTCTTCGACACCAGCGCCAGCGCCAACACCAACACCAGCGCCAACACCAACACCAACGCCAACACCAACACCAACGCCAGCACCAACACCGCCACCAGCACCTACACCAACACCAGCAACCGAACCAACACCAGCATCCGAACCTCGAGCGGCATCCTCAGAACTCTCAGCAGAAAGGGAGTGCCCACAGGCTCCCGAATCGCGGAGAGCATCCACAATGATCTCCGAAGGTCCTGTCGGGCAATCGTAGCTGATGAGCGGGAGGCCGAACGACGATGCCTCGACAAGTGCCAGAGGGAAGCCTTCGTGGAGCGAAGTCATCACCAGGGCGGAGGCTTTTGAATATTCAGTCCCAATGTCCTTCACGACCCCGCGGAGCGTGACTGACCCGGAGAGCCCCAAACGGTCAATCTGAGAGCGGAGGGCTTTTTCGAGCTTGCCTTCACCGAATATCTCGAGGCGCCAGTCGGGATGCTTGCTGGCCACGATTGCCCATGCAGCAACAAGATCCTTGAAGTTTTTCTGTTCTTCGAGCCGGCCCACGGCAATCACCTTCTTCTCGACCAGAGGAGAGACGGGGCCGGAAGGGGTAGTGACTGGATTGAATATGCGCTCGACCCGTGGGCAGGACCTTTTCCAGACCGGCAGATCCCGTTCGGTCAGGGTAACCATGCAGTCATATTCAGACAGAGCCCTTTCAAGCAGTCGCGTGCGCAGCAATGCGTAGGGGTAAAGGAATATGCCGCTGTACTTCCGGAAGAACTTGTCGTGACTGAAATGGTACTCGGCCACACAGGGACGGCCGCCTGCAGCAAACGGGAGCACGCCGACTTCGAGACCGCATAGGGAAACACAAACATCAGGGTCCAACACCCGTATCACTGAAGACAAGCGGTCGCGCAAATTTCCTTCAAGCCTTTCGGGGCCACTCTTCTCGAGATGATGTCCCGGGCCACTGCCAGAAGATGGTACAGCCTGACTACTGTCCGACCCGGTTTGAAGACTCGGGTCAGGGCCGATGGAGCTGGAGACAGATGATGAGCCAGAGCTGGAGCCAATGCCGGAGAATGAACCGGAGCCAAAGCCAGAACCAGAACCAGAACCGGAACCAGAACCGGAGGCAAAGGAGGAGATAGAGCGGGAGCCGGACATTGCACGGCAGGAGCCAAGGGCATCGGGATCGGAGAGGTCCAGGATGCGTACGGAAGGGTCTATTGGGAAGAAGGGTTTTCGCCCCTTGAGACGGAGAACGACTATCGTTACCTCATGGCCGCGAGACGCAAGAAGGTTGGCTTTCACAGAAAGAACCCTCTCCATTCCTCCCGAATTGTGGAGCCCTCGGATGCAGTACATAATCTTCATAATTGCAAAGATAGCATTTTTCCCGATACGCCCGCGCCGCCGGAGGGCTTTGGCAGGGTCGCACAGTCCAGCACCCATCTGAAGGGCTTTAACAGGGTCGCAAGGCCCAGCACCCGGGCCGGAAAAGACAACAGCACCCGCAGAATGGAAATGCGGGTGCTGCTACAGTTCGGGACCACAGCAATGAGGCAGTATGGGAGCCACAGCAGTGTGTGGCCACGGGGCCACGGCATTACGGGTGCTGCGAGGGATTATTTGTAAGCTTCGTTCTGCTGCGGGGCGATTGCCGGGTTGGAGTTCAACTCGTCCTGGCTGATCGGGAGAACTATCAGGCCGTTTGTGCGGTCGATTGTCTTGCCGCGTCGTGTGACATTGAGGTCCATCAGGTCGTCATTGAACTCGACAGTCTGACCGAGCCGCATCATATCGAAGAACCTGTGGCCTTCGCCGAAGAGTTCCTTGCTCCGTTCCGAAAGGATCATCGCATCGGAAACTGTGGAGGCATCGGCCGGGACGAGGTTCGGGGAACGCTTGCGGATGGCGTTGAGGTAGTCGGCGGCATCGGCCGGGGCGCCGGTGTGGAGGGCGGCCTCCGCAGCAATAAGGTACACCTCCGAAAGCCTGATGAGGGTAATGCTGTTGGCGGTGGTGATCTTTCCGGCCGAAGAATCGTACCAGGAATACTTCAGGCAGCTGCCTTTGTGGTCAACCTTGAGGTCGGCAGCATATTCATCGCTTTCCATTATACCCCAGCGCACGTCGTCCGAGTCCTCACCGAGACGGTCGAGAAAGTAGTTGCTCGCGAGGAACCAGCCCATCGCCGTCGACGCGCTCTTGTACTTGCGCGGCACATAATAGTAGCCCAGGGATGAGGTACCGTTGTCGGAGACAGAGTCAATGCCAAGGACAAAGATGGATTCCTTGCCCGGTCCCGCAGCCCAAGAAGATGCCCATTCGCTGTTGGAATACAGGCTGTACTTGCCGGAGTCGATAACTCCTTTCGCTGCAGCAAGTGCATTGGAATAGTCTTCCATGAAGAGATAGACCCTGGCCTGGAGTGCCTTGGCAGCATAGTAGTTCGGCAGGGTCGCAGGATTGGATTTACCCATCAGGGATACCGCCTGTTCAAGGTCGGAAACGATCTGTGTGTAGTTTTCCCTTACCGAGGCTCGTGTCGGTTGTGCGGCGGCTGGAAGCACGGATGTGATCGAAGGCACGCCGTAGCTGTCCGGCTTGTAGTTGTACGGAAGACCGTAAAGGCGCACAAGGTCGAAATAGAACATGGCCCTGAGCATGTAGGCCTGGCCCTTGACATTGTCGAACCCGCTCTTTCCTTCGGCCTCGAGCTTGTCAATCTGGGCGATGATAGAATTCATATTCATGATGTATGAATAAATTCCCGTCCAGAAGCCTGAATATGTTCCCGAAGTCGCCGAGTGCTGGAAACGGTAGAGGTCATCGGCGCCGCGTCCGACGCTGTAGATTGTCAGGTCGCCTCCCTTGGCATCGGCGTAAAGGAACATGTTCCTGCCGTAGGTGGTCGTGGAAGTCATTTTCCTCATCACGCCGCGGATTATGGCAGTCGCATCGGACGGGGCCTGGATTGACCCTTCCGCATTGGCTGAA
>JBJFDD010000228.1:0-1795 GCA_051889815.1 Candidatus Cryptobacteroides sp.
ATGCAAACTGCGATTTGGGGATAAATTGTATGCTTATGGACACTGATTTGAGAGTCTCCGGAACCATTTGGGGGCAACTGAAGTACGCATTGCTTGTCCCGGTCTTCTTCTTTGTCTTCATCATTGTGTACAATCCCTTCTCTTTCAAGCAGGAGTTTGTGATGGGCGGCAAGACCTGGACTTTCCATCTCCTGATGGTGAGCTGCATAATGATTGCCGTGCTTGCCCTTTCGCGTCTGGTCTTCCATTTCCTGTACCGTGGCCTGCACTTCAAGTGGTGGCATTATGTTGTCTGGTGTCTTTGCGAGGTGCTTGCGATCTCTTTTTTCTTTGCCCTCTATCTTGCACTCTTCCGTCTGTCAGATTCTCCTGTTCCCTACTTCACCGCCCTTTCGCAGTGCATCAAGATTGATGTCCTCACCCTTGTCTATCCTTATCTTTTCTCGATTCTATTCAGGATAATCATCAATGAGAAAGCCGACATCGAGGACGCTTCACGTGTTCCGGAAGAGGCCCTTCTGAAACTCTATGACGAACATCACAGGCTCAAGCTGACAATCGACCCTGCTGCAATCGTCTATGTCGCTGCCGATGCAAACTACATCAATGTCCATTATCTTGAGAACGGCAGGGAAAAAGTCTTTCCCGTCAGGAATTCAATGAAGAGTTTCGAGGAGGCTGCCAGAAGGCACGGGATTGTACGCTGCCACAGGTCGTTCTATGTCAATCCAAAGCACGTCAGGCTCCTGTCAAGGGGAAAGGACGGCATCATCTACACCCTTTTCAATGTAGAACAGATGGACAAGGTGCCGGTCTCCAAGATGTACTATGATGAGCTTGCCAGACTTCTTTAGGATGTAATGGACGTCAGGGCATGGACCGGATTGTATTCCATATCGATGTGAATTCCGCCTTCCTTTCATGGACTGCGGTACAGCGACTCAACAATGGTGAGAAGCTGGACATCAGGACTGTGCCTTCTGTGGTCTCAGGAGATCCGCAGGACCGCAGGAGCATTGTGACGGCAAAATCCATCCCGGCTAAGAAATATGGAATCAATACTGCAGAGCCGGTCTCGATGGCGCTCCGCAAATGCCCCGGACTGATTGTCGTGAAAGGCGACTGGGAGTGGTACAAGAAATGTTCAGAGTCTTTCATTGCCATTTGCCGCACATATTCCCCGGTACTGGAGCAGTTTTCAATCGATGAGTGTTTCATTGAGATGACAGGAAGGGTCACCACAGGGCAATCCGTGGCTGTTGCAAACCGTCTCCGCGAGGAAATCAGGAGTCGGCTGGGTTTCACGGTCAACATCGGTGTCGGCTCAAACAAGCTTCTTGCGAAGATGGCTTCCGACTTTGAGAAGCCGGACAGGGTGCACACCCTCTGGAGTTCAGAAGTTGTTGGAAAGATGTGGCCCCTGCCTGTGGGCGATCTTCTCTGGGTAGGCCGCAAAAGTGCAGAAAAACTCGTTTCATGCGGCATCAGGACTATCGGACAGCTTGCCGTGGCTCCTGACAATGTGATGCTCTACATATTCGGGCCCAAGGGTGCAAAATCCACCCGGGACTTTGCCAACGGCATTGATGATTCACCTGTCTGCACTGTGGAGGAAGAGGCTAAGAGCTACAGCGCCGAGAGAACATTCCAGAATGACATATCCGACCCGGGACAACTTGACCGCCAGCTTTTCAATGTCGCCTGCATCGTAGCCCACAGGATCCGCAGGGACCATTTCGCGGCGGGAAACGTGTCGGTGTTCGTTAAGACCAAGGACTTTCTCAGCCGCTCGAAG
>JBJFDD010000229.1:0-1791 GCA_051889815.1 Candidatus Cryptobacteroides sp.
GCGGAATGCAAGTCGTACAGAGACAGGCTTTTCCACTGGATAAAGAACGGAGGGACAATGAAGGGCAAGCCCGGGTACACCGGCAACGACCGGGAGATGCAGGACCTGGTGGAGGCCACCAGGATTGCAGCCTTCCCGCCGGACAAAATGAAAACATACAAGAAGGACATCATGACAGAGTTGGACATTATCATCGCAAACCGCAAGAGCTACAGGAAAGGCCTTGCCGAAGGCGAAGCAAAAGGCAAAGCAGAAGGGATTGCCGAAGGTGCACACGACAAAGCCCTTTCGACAGCAAAAAATATGCTGGCAAAAAGCATCGATGCCGAAACAATTGCCGAATGCACCGGCCTGTCATTGGATGAAGTCAGGGCATTGTTGTAGCAACCATTCCAAGTTATCGCGCAGGCAGCAGCGCTTCCCGGAAGGCTTGTCACCTGATGCGCCCGGTGACTTTCATAGTTTTTCCTTTGTGATGTGTCCAGTCACCGCTGAACTCCCCTAGGCCCATTCGCCGAGTTTGGCCTTGGCCTTTTCTTCAATCTCTGGAGTAACAGAGTCTTTTACAGCTTTGTACGCCAAGGCCAAAGCGGCACCGTCATCGACAAATCCCATGGCAGGAATCACGTCAGGGATAAGGTCAATCGGAAGGATGAAATAGCCCAATGCACCAAGAATCAATGCCTTGTTCTGAGCAGGAACATTCTTGGACTGAAGAACATAGTAAAGGACCAGAACATAGTAGAGAGTCTTTCCTCCAATCTTCTTTGCAAACTTCTTGACCTTTTCCCAAAGTTTGTCCTCGGAATACTGCTCCTGATACTTCAGAAGATCATCTTCATTGATGTTTACATTGTTATTCATAAGAAAAGTATTTAAAGTGTTTGAATTCATTTGATTACGACTTCCACCTCAACAGACCGGGGATTGAAGCCGATGGAGCGGACATCGACATTCCGGAGGACGCCAGCCACTTGCGGAAATGCTTCCAGGGAAACATTCAGCACATCTTCACCGGCTTTCGAAAGCACTTCCTTGCCGATCTTGGTGTTGATGAATCCTACAAGTTTCAGAAGGATGGCATTCAAGGCACCGTTGACCAGTTGTTCAATCTCGTGTATGAAACTGAAATATTCATTGGCAGCAATCTGATTGGTCAGCTTATTCAATCAAAATCGCTTTAAATTTAAGCGATAAATCCGATTCGGGCAAAGTTCATTTGAGTTCATTTTAATCAGGACCTTATGCTGAAGGCTAATTCTATCGAGGCTGTCAAGCCGACAATTGTAAAGATTCTGTACAAAGATGTAAAAATTCTTTACAGTCCCGGAATTCGGTATATTCATGCAAATAATTGAGAAACAGAGCATTGAATATTCAGGCACAGATACTGCATCCGTGCTATCCGGTTTGAGAACAACATTTGACATGAATCATAAGATATTTACGATTGCAATTGCGGCGCTTATTTCCGGCACCTCCTTTGCGCAGGGACTGGACCTCAAAGAATGCATGCAGTATGCACTTGACAAATCTGCCGAACTCAAGATCCGGCAGGCAGATGTCGATGATGCTCGCCTTGCACGGAGGGATGCCATCCTGAAAGCATTCACCCCCGCAGTCGAGGCCGGGACCTATGCCTACAGCAATTTCGGAAGAAGCGTTGACCCAGAGACAAACACCTATGTCTCAACCACTTCGTTCAACAACGGATATTCGGTTTCCGGAGGCATTGTGCTCTTCAACGGCTTCGAAGCCATCAACAATGTAAAAATCTCCAAGACTTCCCTG
>JBJFDD010000230.1:0-6407 GCA_051889815.1 Candidatus Cryptobacteroides sp.
GCCCAGATCCAGAAAAGGGGCCGCGACTACGAACAGACAATGAGCCTGGACTATCTCAAGGGACTCAACGAGAGGTATGACAATTGGATTGCCTCCTGCAGGGGCAAGGTCCTGACAATCGAGGCCGACGGACTGGATTTCCAGAACCGTCCGGAGGATTTCTCCTTCATCACCGACCGGATTGATGCAGAGCTCTTCGGCCTGTTCCCTGATGTCGGTGGACGGGAAGAAAAATAAGAAACAATTATATTTACAGAACATGCATATCGCAATAGCAGGTAACATCGGAAGCGGCAAGACCACTCTTACCAAGATGCTTGCAGCCCACTATGGCTGGATTCCGAAATTCGAATCGGTGGATTACAACCCTTATCTGTCCGATTTCTATGCGGACATGGAACGCTGGTCGTTCAACCTACAGATCTATTTCCTGAACAAAAGGTTCCAGGATGTGGTCGAAATCTCCAGATGCGACGATGTCATAATCCAGGACAGGACCATCTACGAAGATGCCCGCATCTTCGCCCCGAATCTCCATGCCATGGGACTGATGAGCACAAGGGACTTCGAGAACTACTCCGACCTTTTCAATCTCATGATGTCCCTGGTCAGCAAGCCTGACCTTCTTATCTATCTCCGCTCGAGCATCCCGAACCTCGTCGCCCAGATCCAGAAGAGGGGCAGGGAATATGAGAGCAGCATCCGTATCGACTACCTCACCGGACTGAACCAGCGCTACGAGGACTGGATTTCCGGCTACGACGGGAATCTTCTGATTGTCGATGTGGACAACATCAAGTTCGAGAACCGTCCCGAAGACTTCCAGTACATCACGGACAGGATTGATGCTGCTTTGTACGGTCTCTTCCCTGAGGTGAAACCTGTCTCCGAATAGGCTGGAGCACGTCCCGGAGCATACTTCATATTCATAAACCGCAACATCCAAAAACAGACACGATATGTCAGAGAGAATCACCATCATCGACTTTGTCGAGAAATACACTCACGAGTACGCCGACCATGTCTTCCTCAGGGAGAAGGTGAACGGCAAATGGACTGAGACCTCATTCGAGAAGACCCGCAAGGAAGGTTACCGTATTGCGGGAGGCCTCATGGCGATGGGACTGCAGAAAGGTGACAGGGTTTCGCTTTTCTCCGAAGGTCGCAACGACTGGATACTTTCAGAACTCGGTATCCTTTATGCCGGAGCCGTCAACGTCCCTCTCTCCAACAAACTTGAGGAGAGCAATGACCTGACCTTCAGAATCAACCACTCCGAGTCGAGATTCGTCATCGTTTCGGGGCAGCTCTTCCCTAAGATCCGCAACATCCTTCCCAACCTCACCACGGTCGAAAAGGTCATCGTGATGGACAACAATGTGGGCGAACTCGGCGAGAAAGAAATCTCCCTCGAGCTGGTACGCGCCAAGGGTGACAGCTGGCTGCTCGACCACCAGGACGAGTTCGAGGCCCGCTACAAGTCCGTAGGTCCGGATGACATCGCAACCATCAGCTACACTTCCGGTACTACTGCCGACCCTAAGGGAGTCCTCCTGACCCACCGCAACTACACGGCCAATGTCGAACAGGCTCATTCGGTCATCGGTGTCGAACCGGATTCGACGATGCTCATCCTCCTGCCTCTGGACCACTGCTTCGCCCACGTGGCAGGTTTCTACACGATGATGTCCTACTGCAGCAGCATCGCCACGGTTCCGGTCGGAGCCAATCCTCTGGCCACATTGAAGAACGTCCCTACCGCCATCAAGGAGGTCAGGCCGCACATCATGCTTTCCGTTCCGGCCCTCTCGCGCAACTTCAAGAAGAACATCGAGACCGCAATCAAGAAGTCGGGCCCGACTGTAGAGAAACTCTACAATTTCGCCCTCAAGCTCGCCATTTCCTACAATAAGGAATATTACAACCGCGGCGGCTTCCTCCAGTGCTGGAAGAAGCCTCTGATCGCCCTGTTCGACAAGATCATATTCAAGAAAGTGCGTGAGAACCTCGGCGGCAGGATGAGGTTCTTCGTCGGTGGCGGCGCCCTTCTGGACATTGAGCTCCAGAGGTACTTCAATGCCATCGGAATTCCGATTTTCCAGGGCTACGGAGTCTCTGAAGCAACACCTGTGATCTCCGCCAACTCCGAGGGACACGCAATGTTCGGATCTTCCGGCCGTGTGGTCAAGCCGCTTGACATCAAGATCTGCGACGAGGAAGGCAACGAAGTCCCGATGGGCACCAAGGGTGAGATCGTCGTCCACGGCGAGAACGTGATGGCCGGCTACTGGAAGAATCCGCAGGGCACGGCCGAGGCTCTCAAGACCGACAGCGAAGGCAGAGTCTGGCTCCACACCGGCGACATGGGCTACATGTATGACGAGGAGTTCCTCTATGTCGTCGGCCGCTTCAAGTCGCTGCTCATCTCTTCTGACGGCGAAAAGTACAGCCCGGAAGGCTTCGAAGATTCCCTCACGGATGCCTCCAAGTACGTTGAGGCCTGCATCCTGCACAATAACCAGAACCCGTACACAATGGCCCTGATTGTCCCGGCAAAGGATGCTCTCAAGGAATATGTCGCCGCAAAGGGCCTGGACCCTGAATCACGCGAGGGCAAGGTTGAGATGCTGAAGAAGATCCAGGAGGAAGTGGATTCCTACAAGAAGGGCGGTTCCCACGAGGGAATGTTCCCT
Source organism: Candidatus Cryptobacteroides sp. (assembly GCA_051889815.1). GTDB lineage: Bacteria > Bacteroidota > Bacteroidia > Bacteroidales > UBA932 > Cryptobacteroides. Next base: position 2,694 of record JBJFDD010000230.1, read on the forward strand.
GAGAGATGGTTGCCGTCTGCTATTGCAGTGCTTCCTGAACCTTTCACCGAGAAGAACGGAATGGTCAACAGCACCATGAAGATCGTACGCGGCAAGGTAGAAAAGTTCTATCAGGACCGCATCGACTATGCCTACACCTCCGAGGGCAAGGCTCTTCTCAATGAGAAGAACATCGCCAGCCTTTAATGGCTGACTTCCGTCCGCTGAGGACTTAATTGATTTCTAATACCCCGGAACTCAATCCGGCTGGTTTTTCTGGAGTATCGCCGACACATTGTCGGCGATTTCCCTATCTATGTCCAGCGACATGATTTTCTTGAAATGGGCCAGGGTGTGGGTATCGCTGCCAACGTAGGTGTACCAGTCTTTCTTCATCAGGTATTTCATGATCTTCATTGAACCTTCCCCGTAGGCGCCGCCGGTTGAGAGCAGGTTGAGCTGGAATTCGCAGCCGAGGTCGTGAAGGGCATCAAACTGAGCGAGGTCGTCTGCGTAGTAGATGTAGCGCTCCGGATGGGCGACCACCGGGGTCAGGCCGGAGGAAGTGATGCGGAACACGGCATCCTTGATGTTGCCGCTCGGGAAGTAGTAGGACATCTCGATGAGGATTTTCCCTTCGGTGAACTTGAGCATCTCCAGCGGGTCTTTCTTTTCGAAACCTGGGATGACCATGTACTCGGCACCGATAGTGATCCGGATAGCCTCCTTGATCTCTTTCGGAATTTTTCCGTAGAAGTTGAAATAGCTGTCGATTGTACTGAGTTCATCGCTTTTGAATATGTCGGGGTTGATGTGGGGCGTCAAGGCGACCCTCCTGACTCCGTGGTCCGCCATCATCCTGAGGATCCTGAAGGACTCCTCGGAGTGCTGCGAGCCGTCATCCACTCCCGGAAGCAGGTGGCAATGGCAGTCGAAAGTGATAGGAAGGCTCGATAGCGGTATCTTTTTTCGTCTGAAGAATATCATCGTGTCAGTAGTATTATCCTTTGGGCTTTTTTCTGTTTCTGGAGAATCATCTCCCTGCACCATTGCAGCCGTTTGCATGCCCGGCGCCGGGGCGCCATCATCGCGGACGGGCATTTTGACTGCTGTTACAAAAATAGAAAAATTCGGTTCTTAAATCATATAAAATAGAAAACAATTGGATAATTTACTGAATATGTCTATTTTAGTACAAGGTGACCAAGTATGTTACGAGTGTTTGCCTTTCCATTTCAGCAGCTTTGGCTATTGTGTATCCTGAAGCGGAACCTCTCCAAAACGCCTAATGGATTGTGTGTCTTGCGGGACTGCACGGCAACATTCACTTTATTACTGCCATTGCTTCATATGATTCCCAAAACCATACATTATTGCTGGATAAGCGGAGACGAATTCCCTGAGAAGAACCGGATGTGCATCGATTCCTGGAAACGCTATTTGCCGGACTATGAAATAGTCTTGTGGGACTATGAGAAAGTACATGCTCTGGACGTGCGTTGGTGCGAAGAGGCGATTGCCGCCAGGAAATACGCATTTGTCGCCGACTACATTCGCTTCTATGCTCTCTACAACTTCGGAGGAATCTATCTCGATTCGGATGTGGAAGTCCTGAAGCCGTTTGACAATCTCCTGAACCTGAAGTATTTCGTCGGAAAGGAACAATCCATTTTCGGGTGGGAAGCCGCAGTGCTCGGAGCAGAGAAAGGCGTCTTCTGGGTAAAGACCTGTCTGGACTATTATAAGTCACGCCGTTTTGTCAATGCTTTCGGCGAAACGCAGATCAGGGCTCTTCCTTCCATAATGGATGAAAGGCTCAATGAAGAATATACCGTCAAGGACTGCCTGGCAATCGATGACTGGGAGTGGGACAAAGGCATCGTGTGCCGCTTCCCTGCCGATTGGTTCAGCCCCAAAGTGCTAGAAACAAGAGAGATACAACTGACGGACAATTCCTACAGCATTCATCACTTTTCAGGTTCCTGGTGCAATTGGGGAGACATTGTTGTCCCATTGTCCCGGTCGCAGAAACTCCTGAAGAAGCTGTCCTATTATGCCTATTGTTTCCGGCACGACATCCTGCACATAGAGAAACCCATATTCAGAAGACACTGCCGATAACCCCCGATGCAACTCCGCCGTCCCCGGATGCAGACAGCCGCGAGGCGGCATTGGCGACCCGACAACGGAACGACCCGGATGCGGTTGGAGTACCGGATATGCTGATGTGGCAGACAGCCGCAAGGCGGCATTGGCGACCCGACAACGGAGCGACCCGGATGCGGTTGGAGTACCGGATGTGCTGATGTGGCAGACAGCCGCGAGGCGGCATTGGCGACCCGACAACGGAGCGACCCGGATGCGGTTGGAGTACCGGATGTACTGATGTGGCAGACAGCCGCGAGGCGGCATTGGCTCCCGAAAAGGGAAGGGGCCCACGAAGTGGGAAGGACCGCCTGCGACTGTCTGCCACATCAGCACAGCATATTCATAACCAATACTATTAAAAAAAGCTGACTCAAAAGAGCCAGCCCTTTTCGCTTTGTAGCTGAAGCCGCGACTATTTCACGACCTTGACCCCCTTAGGAAGCTTGACAGTAGACTTCACCGAGCCATCAGCCATCTTCTCATGCTTCACATAAATATTCCCCATAGCAGTAGGATAAGTACCCTCGGCCCACTCCAGATCGCCAAGATGAGGCTCAATGCGAACCTTCCTGCAACCAGGCTCAACCGGCTCGATACCGAGCACATGCTGGCTCAACCAGGCAGTAGGACCCGAAGCCCAGCCATGGCAGAAACTATGACGGAAACCAGGATAGCAATAAGCACCGAAGTCCCCATGGATATCCTTCTTCCCTGCCGGAACGAACTCATCAATCCGGCCGACATTCTCAACCCAGTCAAGATTGAAATCCTCCCAGAAAGTTGTAGCACCAAGATCGAGCATTCCGCCCCAGAACTTGCTGATGATGTCCATAGCCTCAGCATACTTCCCATCCATGGCAAGAGCCTGCAGCATGTAGTAGCCATAGAAAGTCGAGAATCCCATAGGACCACCCTCGAGGAGAGCCTTCGCAGCCTCATCAGCCGGCTTCAGGCCGGCGATGGCCATCAGGCCCTCAGCCTGCTTGAGATTGTTGCTCGGCATGATCTTCTTGTTCAGACGGGCGACAATTCCCTCTGCCTTCTTCGCCTGAGGCTCGTCTCCGAGGATTCTGCAGAGTTTGGCAGCATCTTTCATCGCCCAGACGATCAGCGCGCGGTAACCGCTATGCACACCCTTCTCGTTAGGTGAGCTTGGCCAGTCGAGGAAACGGCCGCCACCGAGTTCATCATTGCCCTCGGCATCAACCTTTGTGTCAATCAGGTCAACCAGACCCTTGATGTAGTCACCATGCTTCTTGACGAAATCAAGGTTGCCGAAATGCATGTACCAGTCGTACTGCATGATGAGATACCACATTGAATATGCACTCATCCCGTTGAAGTAGTTCGGCAGCGGGTACTGCTTGACAGCGAGGTCGAGACTTGAATATACCGACTCATCCTCACCGAAGACATAACTGATGGTAGAAGTCTCCGGGTGCATGTCACCAAGCCAGATAAGCCTGTCGCGCTTGATTCCGTCCCAGATGTACTCCTGCATGTTCAGATGCACCGTGTAGGCTCCTGTCATCCAGATGTCGTTGAGCCTCTGGTCATTGCACTTGAATGAACCCTCGTAAGGGATAT
>JBJFDD010000231.1:0-6403 GCA_051889815.1 Candidatus Cryptobacteroides sp.
CGGTCCTGGGGCAGCTGCGCGGATCGACATTCAGCATCGCCCGTCCTTACTGTGCCTTATGACCTGGGCAGGTTATGGGCCCATTCGATTTGCGTTGGAATTGGTCTGAGTGGGGACGTGAATAACGTAAAAAAAGAAGGTAACTTACAGTCTTACAGACTTTAAAGCTACCTTCTTCTGCGGTGCGGAAGGGACTCGAACCCTCGACCTCCGGCGTGACAGGCCGGCGTTCTAACCAGCTGAACTACCGCACCAATTGTTCAATTGGTAGGAGTTTTCCTTGATTGCGTTTGCAAATATACGGACTTTTTTTGAATCCGCAAGACTCTTTTGAAAACTTTTGCTAGTATTTTTATATATATCGTTTTACCATCAAGGTCGCTCGTCATTTCAGGCGGGGTGCTGTCGGAATATTCAGGAACCGCTTTCGGATATTCAAGGAATATTGTTATATTGGGACAAAAGAAACAATTGTATGAAACACTTGCTTTGCTTTGGCTCAATCCTGGTTGCGTTATTCTTTTCGATTTCCGCACAAGGGCGCGCTTCGCTGCCTTCGGTTGCCGCGGACGGACTTGACACACTGCGGATCCTGGCCGTGGGAAACAGTTTCTCTGACGACGGGACCGAGTATCTGCCCAATCTGCTTGAGGCGGCCGGGATCCACAACGTCATTATCGCGAGGCTCTACATAGGGGGGTGCTCGCTGGAAAGGCACTGCAACGAGTACTACAACAACCTCAGCCAGTACCGTTACTCCAAATCCGGTTCGGACAACAAGTGGGTGGTCAGTCAGTCAGGGCCAGACCCTCGTCCACGGACTGAAGGACGAACCGTGGGACATAATCACAATCCAGCAGGCATCGGGGTTCTCGGGACAGTATGAGACCATCAGCAGGTGGCTCCCTGAACTGGTTTCCATCATCCGCAAGGAATGCACCAACCCGGACGCGGTAATAGTCTGGCACCAGACCTGGTCTTATGCACGGAACTCCAAACACAACGACTTTCCGAAGTACGGCAATGACCAGTCCCGGATGACGGAGGCCATCCAGGATTGCGTAGACAGGCTTTGCAGGGATTTCGGAATATGCACGGTTATCCCGACGGGAGTTGCAGTCGGGATCGCCAGGTCTAGCAGGATCAACACGGCGGGGAAAGTCCCCGTGGACTGCCGGCTCTACGACCTGACGCGCGATGGCTTCCACCTTTCCTACCAGCACGGGAGGTATCTTGCGGCTTGCACCTGGTTCGAGGCGCTCATCAGACCTACCCTCGGCATCAGCGTGAGGGGCAACAGGTGCCGAATCCTCGACACCGACTACAGCATTTCCGAAAGGGATGCACGAATATGCCGCCGAATCGCCGTCAAGGCTGTACGCCGCCAGAGGCACCGGGGCGCCAATCCCGGGCAGGGCAGCGGGCGTTAGCACTGGGGAACTACACCCGAACAGCACCGGGGCGCCACACCCGAACCGGAGCACCAATGCAATGACAAAAACAAACAAAAACGCAAATTAAAGACATTACAAGAAAAATATGGCAGACGAAAAGATCATTTTCTCGATGTGCGGGGTCGGCAAGACACTGCTGCACAACAACAAGGTCATCCTCAAGGACATCTACCTCTCGTTCTTCTACGGAGCCAAGATTGGAATCATCGGTCTGAACGGCTCCGGAAAGTCCACCCTGATGAAAATCATCGCCGGGGTGGAGACTTCCTACAATGGAGAGGTCGTCTGGGCTCCGGGATATTCAGTGGGCTACCTTGAGCAGGAACCGCAGATGGATCCTGAGAAGACCGTGCTGGAGGTGGTCCAGGAAGGGGTGCAGGAGACGATGGACATCCTGAACGAGTACAACGAAATCTCCATGAAGTTTATGGAGCCGATGGACGACGACCAGATGAATGCCCTGATCATGCGGCAGGGAGAGCTTGCCGAGCAGATTGACCATTGCGGCGGTTGGGAGATTGATTCCAAACTCGAAAGGGCGATGGATGCCCTCCAGTGCCCTCCTGCCGACCAGAAAATCGGGGTCCTGTCAGGCGGAGAGAGGCGCAGGGTGGCTCTTTGCAGGCTTCTTCTCAAACAGCCCGACGTCCTTCTCCTGGACGAGCCCACGAACCACCTCGACACCGAAAGCATCCAGTGGCTGGAGGCTCACCTGAAGCAGTACAAGGGCACCGTGATTGCAGTTACCCACGACCGTTACTTCCTGGACAACGTGGCCGGATGGATTCTTGAACTGGACCGCGGCGAGGGCATTCCCTGGAAGGGCAACTACAGTTCATGGCTGGAGCAGAAAACCAAGAGGCTGGCCCTTGAGGAAAAGACCGAGAGCAAGAGAAGAAAGACTCTTGAAAGGGAACTGGAATGGGTCAGGATGGCTCCGAAGGCCCGCCAGGCCAAACAGAAGGCCAGAATCGGTGCCTACGAGAAGATGGCAGCTTCCGATGTCAGGGAAAAGGAGGCCAACCTGGAAATCTACATCCCGAACGGGCCGCATCTCGGCAACAAGGTCATCCAGTTCGACAATGTCAGCAAAGCCTACGGGGACAAACTGCTGTTCGAGAACCTCACTTTCGAACTGCCGCCTGCAGGAATAGTCGGAGTCATCGGTCCGAACGGTGCAGGAAAGACGACCCTGTTCCGTCTCATCATGGGAATTGACAAGCCGGACACAGGCCAGATCACCATCGGGGAGACCGTCAAGATTGCCTATGTGGATCAGCAGCACCGGAGCATTGACCCGGACAAGACTGTCTATGAGACCATCGCAGGGAATTCCGAATGGGTACGGCTGGGCGGCAGGGACATCAACGCCAGGGCCTGGGTGTCCCGGTTCAATTTCAGCGGGGCAGATCAGGAAAAGCTCTGCGGGGTCCTCTCGGGAGGCGAGAGAAACAGGCTCCACCTTGCGCTCACCCTCAAGGACGAAGGCAATGTGCTGCTTCTGGATGAACCGACCAACGACGTGGATGTCAACACCATCCGTGCCCTGGAGGAAGGTCTTGAAAACTTCGCTGGCTGTGCAGTGGTGGTAAGCCACGACCGCTGGTTCCTGGACAGGATTGCAACTCACATCCTTGCATTCGAGGGAGATTCCCAGGTTTATTTCTTTGAGGGCAACTATCAGGAGTACGAGGAGAACAAGAAGCGCCGCCTCGGCAATGTTGACCCGAAGCCATTCAAATACAGGAAACTGATGGAATAATCAGTTTCCTGCACAATTTGTGGCCAAGCCTTATTATTTATTAAACAAGCTGATTCAGCTTTGAACAAGACTTTCGAGGTTAGATTCTGGCCTTGATGGCCTTGGTCTGCTCCTCGTAGCCCGGCTTCTCAAGAAGGGCGAACATGTTCTTCTTGTAGGCCTCTACGCCCGGCTGGTTGAAAGGATTGACTCCCAGGAGATAGGCGCTGACACCGCAGGCGAACTCGAAGAAATAGAAGATGGCGCCGAGATTCTTCTCATTGATGCTCTCGATGCTGACTTCCATCTGGGGAACGCCACCGTCGATGTGGGCGAGTTTGGTACCGAGCTGGGCCATTGCGTTGCAATGGTTGACGTGCTGGCCGGCGAGGTAGTTGAGCTGGTCGAGATTCTGCTCGTCAGGGCCGATGACCACCGAACGGTTGCTCTTCTCGACGGAAACAACGGTCTCGAACATTATCCTGGAGCCTTCCTGGATGAACTGGCCCATCGAGTGGAGGTCGGCGGTATTGGCGACCGATGCAGGGAAGATACCCTTGAGGTCCTTGCCCTCGGACTCACCGTAGAGCTGCTTCCACCATTCGGCGAGGAAGGTGAGCTTCGGATTGTAGGTCACGAGGATCTCGGTCGACTTGCCCAGTTCGAGGTGAAGAAGGTTGCGCATTGCGGCGTACTGGACGGCAGCATTGTCAACTGACCTTTCCATCAGCGCCTCACGCTCCTTTGCCGCTCCTTCAAGCATTGCGCGGATGTCGAACCCGGCAACAGCGATAGGGAGAAGACCGACAGGAGTGAGCACTGAATATCTTCCGCCGACATTGTCAGGAACGACGAAAGTCCTGTAGCCTTCCTGGGTCGAGAGGGTCTTGAGGGCACCCCTGTGCTCGTCAGTGATTGCAACGATGCGCTCGGCAGCCTCTGCCTTGCCGTAGGTCGCCTCGACATATTCCTTGAATATGCGGAATGCGACGGCCGGCTCCGTGGTCGTGCCTGACTTCGAGATCACGATGACCGCGACATTGCTGACCTTCGCGAGATCCATCAGTTCGGCGAGGTACTCCTCCGAGAGGTTGTTGCCCGCGAAGACTACCTGAGGCTGGTCTGCAGGACGTACGAAAGAGTGGCTGAGGGCCTCCAGGGCGCATTTTGCACCGAGATACGAGCCTCCGATGCCGATGACGATGACAAGGTTCACGCCCTTTGCCTTCCAGGAGTCGCGGACCGCCTCGCAGCCGGAGATGATTTCAGGGGTTACATCGACAGGAAGGGTCTTCCAGCCGAGGAAGTCGTTGCCGGCTCCCTTTTCGCTCTGGAGCACATCGAACGCGTCGAGTGCCTTTTCGACATATTTGCTGTAATCTGCATCTTTTACAAAGGAGCTGCAGCCTCCGAGATTGACTTTTACCATATTCATTGATTTTAATTGTTTCGTGTTCTGCAATGGCTTGCATTGCCGGGTTGCAAATTTAGTCAATTTTTGAATTGCCCAGAAGATTTGTTGTCGCAAATGAGCATAATTGTGACTATATTTGTGGAATTGCGAATATGACTAAAACTACTGATACAATGATTACTCTCAAAAGATTCTTTGCCGCATCTGCAATAATCGCCCTGTCTGCGGTCAGCGCAAATGCCCAGAAACTTGCAATCACAGCCCACAGGGGCAACTGGAACTGCGAGGAAGGCGGTGGAGCCAGGAACTCCATCGCAGCCCTCAAGGCGGCCCAGGACAACGGTTACTGGGGCAGCGAATTCGATGTCCAGATGACCAAGGACTTCAAGCTCATCGTCCACCACGACGCAGCAGTCAAGGGCGTCAGCATCTGGAACAACGACTGGGAAACCTTCTCGAAGGCACGTCTTGAGAACGGTGAGCCTATCCCTACCCTGGACGAGTACCTCACCCAGGGTGAGAAGAGCAGCTGCGTCCTGGTCTGCGAGCTCAAGGGACAGAAGACCACCGCCCACGAACTCTACATGACCGACCTTGTCGTCAATTCCTTCAAGGGACACGACCTTCTTGACCCCAAGAGGGTGATTTTCATTTCTTTCTCCCTGGACATCTGCAAGAGACTCGCCCTGCTCTGCCCGGGATTCACCGTGCAGTACCTCGGTGGCGACATCGCCCCGGATGTACTGAAGACCTACGGCATCAACGGCATAGACTACCACTACAGTGTCTTTGCCAAGCATCCTGAATGGTTCGAAATGGCAAGGGAGAACGGTATGAGCATCAACTGCTGGACCTGCAACCGCGAAGAGGACATCGAGGCCATGCTCGACCTCGGAGTCGACTGCATCACCACCGACGAGCCGCAGAGAGTCCGCAGGCTCATGAGAAAGAGCCGCGAAAGACGCCAGGGCAAGTAGCCGGCAGACTTGCGGTCACTCCGTCGCCGCCCCTGCTTTTCCGATAGATTTGCGCTTATTTCAATTAACATTTTGTTAATTAAATTTGCGCAAATCATTGGTTATGCAAGAAAACCAATGGACCAAGGTCCATACGTACTACACGCAGCGTCTTTGCAATGAGGCATATTCAATTTCAGGAAACAGGGTTGACAAGGTTGTCGTGCTGAGAGCCGTCCGGATGATTCTGGAATCCGAGCGGGAACGGTTTCTGGAAATCAGACGGCTGATTACCCGTTCCCAATGGAAGATGCTTGGCGCTATTGCCAAAGAAGGTTCCGTCACCCGAGTTACATCTTCCGCTTTTTTATCCCGGTATGGCATTTCTTCGGGGCCCACAGCCCTGAGAAACATCAAAGCTCTGGTTGACAAGGAACTTGTGCTTGCCACCACCACTTCTTGTCCAGATACCTTGCAATGGAGGGGTGATTCCGGATTCTATTGTGCTCCAAACTTCTTCAGATCAGTTACTTGCACTGATCAAAGGGGGTACGGAAATGTTACGGTAAGGCATCGTATTCAATAGTGTATCCTCCTCCATAGAACAACAGAGGTCTTTTCTTTCCTGAATCGATAATCTTCCTGAGGATTTTCTCCGGGTTAAAAAAATCTGTGTAATTGCCGCCCCACCCTGTGCCCGGATGGATGATTGCGAGGACAGTCGGAGCAATCTTTTTCTCGGAATACAGGGCTGCATAAGTTGCTGCTCCATCTCCGCAGATGTACATGAGGGAAAACCGTTTCGGACCTCTATCTTCGTCTATGCCTTCATCCCGTT
>JBJFDD010000232.1:0-6382 GCA_051889815.1 Candidatus Cryptobacteroides sp.
GAAATGACTATATTTGTGAACATGTTAAACGCATCGGAAAATGAGTGAAATACGCAATGCCGAACTTTGGCCGTCCGGCGCACTGAAAATAGAATGGGCAAAGAACCATATGCCTCTCCTTCGTTCCCTTGAAGAAGAATTCAAGGCGGGCAGACCGTTTGAAGGCCTCAAGGTGGCCCTTTCCGTCCATCTGGAAGCCAAGACAGCCTATCTCTGCAAGGTCCTGGCCGCCGGAGGCGCCCGGATGTTCATCACCGGAAGCAACCCTCTTTCGACCCAGGACGACATCGCAGCAGCCCTTGTGCACGATGGACTTGAAGTCTTCGCGGTCCATGATGCCACCGCCTCTGAATATGAATCCGGCATCCGCAGCGTGATCTCCGCCGGTCCGAATCTCATAATCGACGACGGGGGAGACCTCGTCTCGATGATCCACGAGAATTATCCGGAACTGATTCCTGACGTCATCGGAGGTTGTGAGGAGACCACTACCGGAATCCTCCGTCTGCAGACCCTCAACAGGGAGCACCGGCTCAATTTCCCGATGATGCTGGTCAATGATGCCGACTGCAAGCACCTCTTCGACAACCGCTACGGTACGGGACAGTCCGTCTGGGACGGCATCAACAGGACCACCAACCTGATCGTGGCCGGGAAATATGTCGTCGTCGCAGGCTATGGCTGGTGCGGCAAGGGCGTGGCAATGAGGGCCAAGGGTCTCGGCGCAAAGGTTATCGTAACAGAAGTTGACCCTATCAAGGCAATGGAAGCGGTGATGGACGGCTTCGAGGTGATGGGGATGTCACAGGCGGCACCCCTCGGCGACATATTCATTACTGTCACTGGTTGCGACGACGTTGTCCGCAGGGAACATTTCCTCCTGATGAAGGATGGAGCCATCTGCTGCAACGCCGGTCATTTCGACTGCGAAGTCAATGTGGCTGCCCTGAAGGAAATGGCCGTCAGCTCGAGGACAGCAAGAAACAACATCCAGGAATATGTCCTTGAATCCGGAAAGCGGATTTACATCCTGGCTGAGGGTCGTCTCGTGAACCTTGCCGCAGGGGACGGGCATCCGGCAGAAATCATGGACATGTCCTTCGCCATCCAGGCCCTGAGCGCCAGGTACCTGGTTGACAACAGGGACAGGCTTTCCAGGAATCCGGGTGAGATGCTCCACAATGTCCCTGCCTCAATCGACGGGGAAGTGGCATCCCGCAAACTCGCCGACTGGGGCATCAGCATCGATGTCCTTACAGGAGACCAGAGAAAGTATCTCTACGGGGTCTAGCAACAGTTTATTTTCTACCTTGTTCTGCTTATGAAAAAGTATGTTTCTATCTTGTTTGCCTTGCTGGCTGCAGGAACGGTTTGTGTCAATGCCCAGACAGACAAATCCAATTTCAAATTCGGAAAGCCCTCAAAGGAGGATCTTTCCATGACTTCCTGTTCCCTTGATCCCGATGCGGACAAAGTCATTATTTTTGAGCATTATGACTATGCCATCGAGACTTCCAACAACGGCCTCTACCAGAAGAGGACCATCACCAGACGAATAAAGGTGCTTTCGGAAGACGGAGTGGATGCCGGTGACATCACCATCGACCTCTCCCGTGGAGAATCAGCTGTGTCGGAGAATCTTGTCAAACTGGAAGCTGTTGCTGTCAATGTCGATGAAAACGGCAAGACTGTATCGACCCAGCTGAAGAACAACATGATTTTCAAGGAGAATGTTTCTTCTTCTCTCCAAAGGGTGAAGGCAAGCATTCCTGAGGTGAAGAAGGGAACGGTGATTGACTGCCGATTCACAATTTCGTCAGACAACATAGTGAACATCCCTACCATCTACCTGCAGCATTCTGTTCCTGTCCTTTTTGCAGAGGCTGATGTGCACATGCCAGACTTCATCGTCTTCTATGTTGACTACAACGAAGTGATGCATCCCATCATCAAGGATATTGCCTATAAGGACAGGAAAATCAACTCCGGTGGACAGGCGTTTTCCTATTCGGAAAGGTGGTTGAAGGGAACGGCAGTGTCTGTTCCTCCGGTGAAAAAGGAACCGTTCGTCTGGAACATCTCCGATTTCAAGTCCAGCATGAGTTTCGAACTCAAGTCGGTAGAGTATCCAGGAATGCCTGCCCAATCCTTCTCGTACACGTGGGAAGATGTGTTCAAGACCCTGAATGATGCAGACAGTTTCGGCGGCAACCTTAAAATGTCCAATCCTTTGAAGGACGAGGTTGCCAAGGCTGTATCTGGTAAGGAAAACGACAGGGACAGAATCAAGGCCGTCCTTGACCTGCTTTCATCCAGAGTTGCCTGGGACGGAAGCTACGCCCTTACTTCATCGAATCCGAAGAATGCGCTGAAGACGGGAAAGGGATCCTCTGCAGACATCAATTTCCTTCTGATGGCAATGCTTTCGGATATCGGGATAAAGAGCACACCGGTTCTCCTTAACCCGAAGGACATAAAGAACTTTTCGAATTATCCTACCCTGAAGGACATCAATTATTTCATCTTGTCTGCCGAAGTTGATGACGGAGGCATCCGGAAGGAGGTCTTCCTGGATGGTACAGACAAGTGGTCCAGCATTGACGTGATTCCTGCCAGGCTTCTGTCTTTCAAGGCAATCAGATTCAATGAACCGGAGCCGACCAGAAGTGTCAACCTGAGCACTATCGGCAAGGGTGCTGAAAACCACATCCTGAAAGCGGTCATCAATGATGAAGGAACTCTTGAATCTGATTTTACCATGCTTTACTCGGGATTGAATGCCCTTGTGGAGAACGGGAGGGTCGATTCCTTCGGGTCTGAGGATGAGTATTTTGAAAGTGTGATGGAAGATTCTGACGTGGACGGTCTTTCCGGTACAATGACAAGGGAAAGGGACCGGCTGGTGACGAACCTGAAGTTCAATATAAATGGTGAACGGTCGGGGGACATCCTCTATCTGAAGCCTACTCTGGTTGACATTCTGCCGACAGACCTTTTCACTGCTGACAGGAGAACTCTTCCGATAGATTTGAACTACCCATTTACTGTCTCTTTCAGGGCAATGGTGATGCTGGGTGACAAATGGGTGCTGGAGGGAGTACCACAGTCTTCATCATTCTCAATGGGAGACAAGGAGATTGTGTTCAACTACAAGGCCGTCAAAGGCAATGGCATGGTCCAGATTGTGATGGAATTCAAACTCAACGGATTCTACTATACTGTTGACAGGTATGAGGACTTGAGAAACTTCTGGAACAGCATCAACAATGTTCTTGAAGGAAGAATTGCCCTGAAGAAGGTTTCATGATGTCATTGTTACGAAGACTCGCTTCAGCAGCCGTACTCTCCTTGCTTGGGGTATTGTCATTCGCCCAGAACACAGTCATCCTGGACGACAGCCTGGTTGTGACTGTTTCATCTTCCTTGAAAATGAAGGTTGAGGAGACAGTCAGGATCATGGTCCTGAACAAGGATGGGGAAGAGGATGCTGCCTTCATGAAGACACTTGCGTCAGGATGGAGCCTGAAGTCTTTCTCGGGCAGGCTTGCTGATCAGATGGGGAAGGTGGTTGCAAAGTATGGCCTGAAGGATGTCCGGTCCACCCAGTTCAGCGAAGGATTGGCTGACGACTACACGACGAAGTACCTGTTCTTTTCATCCGACAGGTTTCCTTATGTCGTTGAATATTCCTACGAAGAAAACTGTACCCAAGGATTCCTGGTTCCGCCACCTTTCGCTCCTGTACGCCAATATGATCAGGAAATGAGACGTGCAAGTTACACTCTTGTCACGCCTTCCGGCTACGGATTCTCATGGTCAAGCATCAACTGCGCAATCACTCCCCAGACCATCGAGGGGAATGGCTGTGTCAGCAGGAAATGGGTGATGCCAGGGTTCAGTTCAATTTCGGACGGAATCTTCATGCCATTGCCGGAAGATCTGTTTCCGATGGTCTGTTTCTCTCCCGACAGGTTCTCCTGGTTCAAGAGGGAAGGCTCCTTGCGAAACATTGACGAATACGGAAGATGGAAATGGAACCTCATAGAAGAGAGTTCCGAAATGCCTGCCGAACTCGCAGCAACTGTCCATGCCATCGCCGACCCTGTCGTAAACAAGAGGGACAAGATTCTTGCCCTCTACGATTACATGCAGAAGAACTACCGTTATGTAAGTATCCAGATAGGGATCGGAGGCCAGAAGCCCGTGAGCCCCGGAGAAGTGTACAGGAACAAGTTCGGTGACTGCAAGGCTCTGTCCAATCTGATGAAGTGCATGTTGAGGGAGGTCGGAATTGAATCCTGTTATGTTGAGATAAGCACATCCAGAAGGCGCCAGCCAAGAGATATCGTCTATCCCGGTTTCATGGACCATGCCATCCTGAAGATTCCCGATGCGGACGGCGACCTGTGGGTGGAATGTACATCATCCAAACTTCCGCTCGGATATGTTCATCAAGGCTTGGCTGGGCATGATGCCTTTGTCTATCAGGACGGAACAATGCACATCGAGACAGTACCGGATTATTCTGAAGAAGAGAATATGTCTACCGGGAACATCAGGATAGAGGTTAAAGAAGATGGTTCTGCCACCATAGTGTCTGAATATTCCTATTCGGGCCTGGCTTTCGAAGGAATGTTCCCGTTCGGAAGTCTTGATGCTGCCGGAAAGAGGGAGGTCCTTAGGGATATCACAGGGTTGCCATCGTCGGAATTCCAGGAAGTGAGGTACGATGTCCTCGCGGATGGCCGGAACTCTTCCATCAGTATAAAATCCAGTTCCACGGTCCCAAAGTACACATCCAAGAGCGGGAACAGGGAACTGATACCTCTCTTCCCCGGAGCAGGCCGCACCGGAAAGACCGCATTTCCAGCCGGCAGGACTGTTCCCTACATGGTTTATGCCGGGAACAGCAGGACGGACGACATCTCTGTTGTCATTCCGTCATCCATGCGATTCGAGACTCTTCCAGAAGATATTTCAGTCAGCAACCGGGCCGGCTCATGCTTGATGGAATGCAAAGTTACTGGTGAAGGGGCGTTGCAAATCCATCTTGCAAGGATTATCCTGAAAAGGGACTTCTCATCCGAAGACTATCCGGAATTGGAAACCGTCATCAGATTCTACGACAGCCTCTCAAGGGTCAAGTTGTCAGTTGTGCCTCGATGATTGTTTTGTCGCCTCGGGGCCGTCTGGCCGGAAATCCGGGGAAGTGGAAGAAGGTGTCTAGCGGAAGTCTTCATATTCAGGCATCCCGAGTCCGGAAAGGAAGTCCTTGTACTGCCTGTCGTCTTTAGGGCAGATGAGCAGCGCGTCCTCGGTGTAGATGACGACGAAATCCTTCAGCCCCTTGATGGCATAGAGTTTCTTTTTCCCTGGTGTGCCCATCAGGATGGTTCCGCTGTCGGATTCAGCCATGACATTTTCCGCGAAAAAGCAGTTGTTGTCCTTGTCGGTACGGTCGTTGTGCGCGTGGATGGCTTCCCAGGTGTCCATGTCTCCCCAGCCGAAACTGCCCGGGTAGAGCCACGACCTGCCGGTCTTTTCCATCACACCGTAGTCAATTGAAATCTTGGGGCAGTCTGAATATGCCTTCTCGAGGAAAGCAGCCTCGTCCGGAGTTCCAAGCGAGTGCTCCCATCCCTGGAAGAGTGACACCACCTCCGGTGTGTACTTTTCGAGTTCTTCCATGATGAGGGTGGCTTTCCAGGCATATATTCCGGAATTCCAGAAGAATTCCCCGCTCTTGCAGAAAACTTCGGCGAGAGCCTGGTCCGGTTTTTCCACGAATGTCTTGACTTTGACAGGACCGGAGCTGTCCCGCTTTCCGGTCACCTGGATGTAGCCGTAGCTTGTTTCAGGCTCGGTCGGGACGATGCCGAGGGTCATCAGCACCGGGTGGGTGGCGGCATGGTCCAGTAGATTGAGCACATCGTTCCTGAAAGCTGTCTCATTGTCGATGACATGGTCTGCCGGGGTGTTGATGATTACGGCCTCCGGACAGCGGGAGAATATTTTGTAGGTTGAATATGCTATGCAGGGTGCGGTGTTGCGTCCATAGGGCTCTTCAAGGATATTGTCTTGCGGAAGTTCCGGAATCTGTTCCCGTACCAGGGCGGCATAGCTGCCCAGGGTGATGACGAGAATGTTTTCAATAGGAATGATTCCGCAGAAACGCTCGAAGGTTTTCCTCAAGTAGGATTTGCCGTCCTGGTCTGCAGGAAGGAACTGCTTCGGTTTGGATTTCCTGCTGATGGGCCAGAAATGATTGGCGCTTCCGCCCGCCATAATGACGCAATACCTGTTGTCACTCATAGCATCTTGTTGGTATTAGTTTTCTTTCATTTTAGAAGAACATCGGATAGTAGGCATTGGGCAGCCATTC
>JBJFDD010000233.1:0-1770 GCA_051889815.1 Candidatus Cryptobacteroides sp.
GGTCAGTATTTGATTGATTCTTTTCATTTCACTTGATTTTTTCTGGCTTTCTTGCTGTGAGGGCCCGTGTAGAAATAGATGCAGGTTCCAAGTTCGATCGACAGAGGGTTGATGCGGAAGTTCGCCCCGCTTGTTGTCATCTTGCTGTGCTCAACCTGATTTTTGTACTGGTCAACTCTGCTGTATTCAAGTCCGAGAACTCCGATAGCCACTTCCACGGCAATGTTGTCGGTCGCAAAAATACAGATTCCGGGGACAAAGTTCAGGGCTGCTTCAAGGGAGGTGGAGTAGGTGCCGTATTTGTCCTCGCCTACGACTTTCCATGTTTTTCCCTGTCCGTAGCCTCCTTTTATCCTCGCCTCGACGAATACTCCGAACCTCTTGCTGTGTGCCAGCGACATGTAGTAGCGCATGGTCAGTGCTCCGGTGTATTTGTGGTTGAAGACATTGTAGTCGCTGATGTTGAACCCGATGTCGTCACTGATTGACAGGGCGGCGTTGTTCAGGCCGAGATATGACCTTTTGTATCCGAACCGGAGACCGATTGAGAGATTGTCTGCTACGAAGTATGAAACCTGAGGTGTCACTCCGAATGTGTACATGCTTCCTTTCAGTCCTCCGAGCAGTCCGAACAGCATGGAATATCCCATATCATCAGCGCTTCCACCGAGGTCCACCGTGTTGTATGAGAAATTGATGCCTGCTCCGATTGTTCCCTTCGGTACGAAGGTGCCGGTAAGGGACTCTCCCAACCCCCTGTCAAACGGTTCAACGTCCCCTGGCTTCTGCACCGGGGCCGCTGAACCTGTCAGGGCTGTCAGTATCAATGCGGATATTATGATAATTCTTTTCATTGTTCTGTTTTAGAATGCACTTACCTTGCTGAATACGGTATTGTATTCTGATTCAGTCAGTTCTGCCGGATCATACACAAATTCGAATTCATCGATGAGCAACACTGAACCTATACCTCCGGTGAAATAGTCTCCGTAGCGGCTGGAAGCTGCGGCAATGACGATGTGTGTCGGTATCCTGCTGCTGTCACGATAGACGATAGGAAGGGTGAACTTCACATAGTCAGAATCGGTATTTGATGAATTCAGCTGTCCGAGGGCTATGATTCCTGAATCGTTGTCAAGGTCCACGAAGGTTTTCTCGCTTGTATTTACTCTGAATGGTCCGCTCCAGTCAGTGAGGAATACCAGGATCTGGCTCTCATCTGTCTGGCCTTTCTTGTCCGAGTATGGATCCTTCACCTTGTCGATGGTCTGAGGAGCATATTTGTAATATCCTCTCATTGCTATAGGTCTGGAAGTGAAAGGAACTCCCCAGTCAAGTTTTGCTCCGAGTCCTGCAAGACCGACGAATTGTCCTGTGAAAATATTACCGGCAGCCATAAGGCCGAAGGCGGTGACGCTCTCAAGACGTGCAGCCTTTCCTTTGACGGCATCTGTTGACGGAGTTGTGGTCGTCGCAGCTCCTGCCGAGTTGGCAGAATCCCAGATTGCATAGCCTTCTGCATCAGGCATCTTGTCGTTTGAACTCCACTCGTCGAAACTCAGGTTATGCAGGGTTTCAGCCGAGGAGGTGGTGAATTCGATTTCCTTGGTTTCCTTGTCTTCTGCCGAAACGGCCCTGAATAAATAGGTCGTTGATGCTTTCAGACTCTTCACGACAGTTGTGAATGTTTTGGTGGATTCATCAATCTGAAGAGCGCCTGCATCTATGTCTGTCCATGAGGCCGCAGACTTTTCCTTGATCTGGAAGGTG
>JBJFDD010000234.1:0-1768 GCA_051889815.1 Candidatus Cryptobacteroides sp.
TGGTTAATTTGTTTGTATTATGCGGCAAATATATATACAAAACGATACACTGTCAATAGTGATAGGGGTAGAAAAAGTACATATTTTCGAAGAGTAATGGTAGTGTATTTGCCATATCTTTCTTTCCCATAGGGAGAAAGGCGAAACTGTTCCTGCCCTTGCCGACGGTATCAATCATGTTCCAGAAAAGATAGCGCCCGATCACGGAGTTCCTGCATTCCGGCGTGACGCGGATTGACTGGAAGGGCTGCCGCCGCCCTGGCATATTCAATGGCAGAAAGTGTGTCCGCCTGCGAAGCTTTCATGTCCATGAGCAATATGTAGGGATAGAGCCTGCAAGGGACCATGTCGCGCGCATGGAGATATTCCTTTTCAGCCATTTCATAGTTGCCCAGGGCCTCGTGGTTCTTTCCCATTATGTCATGGAACATCGGATCGCAGGAAATGGAAGAGCCCCGCCGGAGAACGGAATTGCTTTCTTCGTACCGGCCGGTTTTGTGGAGAGCATAACCGTAATCGTAGAGATAACGGAATTCGGAGCCGAGATCATCCAGCAATGGTTCGAGGCATTCCACGGCAAGATCATAGGTGCCATCCCTCAAGTACATCCGTGAGGAAGCATAGCTGTCAACAGCCTCCTGATGTTGCCGGTATTTATCCATCTGAATTATGAATATGCCCGCAGACAACAGCAGGGCGATGACGGAGGATGCCATGACAATCCGACTGCCGGTCCCCTCCGGCGAGAATGCGGCCCCGAGAAAAATGGCAAGAAGGACGACCATGGGCATGATTGACAGAGGATAGGAGAAAAAGGCAAATACCATCCATGCCACAAGTCCGTATGCCAAAGGAGATTTTCTTTTCAACAACCGGTGAAGGGCGAGGAAAAGGATGGCCAGAATCAGGATCAAGGCAGGTATCCCCAATTCGACCCCAAGGCTGAGGTACTCATTGAAGGACTCCTCCGGGCAGCAGGACAGGGAGATCGCTGTCTGGCTTCTCGGCGCAGAAGAGAAGCACTCTGCCTGCGCCTCTCCGAAAGCAAAAGCCCTTTTGCCGGGGCCCCATCCCAGGAGAGGTTTCCGGGCGATGGCAAGAAGATCCATGTGCCAGATGTGCAGGCGGCCCAAGGCGGATTCGGGTTTGAGAAGAAACGACATCACCAGAAAGGCTGCAGCAAGGAAGGCAAGCCCGGCTGTGGCAATCCGATGGACCTTCAGCCATTCCCGGATGCTCTTCTGCCTCAATGCCCAGATTCCGATGGCGACTCCGGCGCCAAGCCAACCGGCCCTGCTCATGGAAGCGGGAAGCACGAGAATTGCCGCAACCGCAGCGGTCAGAGGCACATAAGAATATGGCGCCTTCTCCTTCAGGAACTGGACAAAAGCAACTGAGAGCACGACGGCCATCAGCCCTCCATAAGGGCCTGGATTTGACAAGGTTCCGGTCAGGGCAAACAGAGTGTGCCCCGAGGGTGAAAAGCCAAGAATCTGGCTTATTCCCAGGGCGGCTTCATAGACACCCAGCAGGCTGATTCCCAAAACAGCAATCCTCCGGGCAATCTTTTCATTCCAGCTGAACAGAAGAACCGAAAGGAAAAACACTGACAACGCGCTGCTTACCACCATATCTGGACTCCATCCGAAATTGTGAACGGCCTGTTTTCCTTTCCTCTCGTGTGGTTGTGGATGCGGTACAACCCATCAGGGGCCAGATTGTCGAAGTGCAGCCTTCTGTCTTCCCCTCCGGTCTGCCTGCCGAGGGA
>JBJFDD010000235.1:0-1766 GCA_051889815.1 Candidatus Cryptobacteroides sp.
GCCGAAATCGTCGAGGAAAGGTATGATATCCACGAGGGTGCCTTCAGGAACAAGAAGGAACTTCTCCGCAAGTATGCCGACGGGATATTCTCTGTTCTCAACCAGGCATATTCAGGTCTGCATGGCTTCTCGGAGCTTTCTCCGGGGCAGTGTGATGATCTCAAGAGGCAGTTTCTGCCGAATCTCATTACAGACTATTTCTCAGTGATTGTCAATGCGCAGGACGAGGTTGTCGGTTTCGGTATCGCGATGCCTTCGTTTTCCAAGGCGATGCAGAAGGCTGGCGGGAGTCTTTTCCCGTTCGGCTGGTTCCATATGCTGAAGGCTCTCCGCTGCAACGACACTGTCGATGCGCTACTGATTGCCATCCGTGACGATTACCGCAGCAAGGGTGTCAATGCGATGATCATGGGCAAGATTGCCCGCGGTCTGCAGAAGAACAAAATCAAGTATGTCGAGAGCACCCGGGAACTTGAGGACAACTTCAATGTCCAGAATCTCTGGGGCAAGATGAACCATCACCTCATCAAGAGGGCCCGCGTCTACACCAAGTCCATCTGAGCCGCGATCTCTTATGAATATTAGGAAGATGACCAACTTTCGGTCATCTTCCTTTATTTGTGAATATGCCCCAGGTTCGCTTGGCAGTGATTTCCGGGAGGACTCGCTCACTATCGTTCGCTTCGGCCCCGGAGTGAAGCGTAGCGGAACGGAGTACCGCCGGAGGTTGGCTGCCTGAACGGCTCTGGCCCATGACTTCTATTCAAAAAAAGAAGGGTGACTGAAAGTCTTGCGGCTTTCCAGTCACCCTCTTTAAATATGTTTGAATGGGCCTGCCCTACATCTCTACTGTGTAGGAACCTGCCTCATAGTCCTTGGATTCGGTTTCTCCAGGGAGGGTTACAGTTGCGGTAGCACCTTCCGGGACGGTGAAGTTCCAGATCCACTTGTCGCCTTCATACTTCCAGCTGCTCTTGATCATACCCGCAGCGGACTTGTACTCAGCGTCCATGGTGCCGAGCCTCTTGTCCGGAACCGGCTTCATGATGATGTGCTTGAAGCCAGGAACTGCAGGGTCTGCAGCGATGCCGGCAGCGGTCTCCCAGATCCACTCGCAGACGCATCCGTAGGCGTAGTGGTTGAAACTGTTCATTCCGCGTGGACCCATGCCGTTTTCGATCATGTAGCTGTTCCAACGCTCCCAGATTGTGGTGGCACCATTGTCGACAGAATACAGCCAGCTAGGGTTCTTGCGCTGGAAAAGAAGCTCGTATGCAATGTCGACCATACCGTTCTCGGTCAGAGTCCCCATAAGGATGGATGTGCCGAGGAAACCGGTCTGGAGACAGTTGTCGTGCTGTTTGAAGTTCTCGCGCAGGCGGGCAATCATTGCATCCTTGGCTTCGCCATCTAAGATGTTGTTCTTGAGGGCGAAGAGGGCAGGAGTCTGCATGGTGTTCAGGATAGGGGTCTTGAACTCGCCGTCCGCATTGAAGAATCTCTCCTTGATGTAGACTTTTGCATTGTCGACCATTGCCTGGTATCTGGCTGCATCACGGCCGGTTGCAGCAGCCATGTCGCGCATCATGCCGGCATCGATTACCCAATAGGAAGCACTGAGGTAGTTCCAGTACTCGATGGCTTCAGGAAGAGGGCCCCATTTGCCGCTCTTGTCATGTCCGAAAGCCGTACCCGAGCAGCTCTCGAGAGGTTCATAGCTGAGCCAGTCAGCCCACTGGTAGTTTCCGTTCTCTGCACTGAGTGCA
>JBJFDD010000236.1:0-1765 GCA_051889815.1 Candidatus Cryptobacteroides sp.
CAAACTGGCAGTTCAACGACAGGATGTATGCCGATTTCGACCCTCTGACAAGAACGAATCCGGACGACCGTCAGCCTTCGTACCGCATTCCCGGATATCATCTTTTAGGAGCAACTATCTCATGGACAGGGAGTTGGAGGGCCTTTGGAAGGGACGACCGTCTGGGCCTTACAGTATTTGCTCAGGGAGACAACCTTCTCGGAACAAAATTCATCGAAAGAGGCAAGGACGGAGCCTCGCACGATGCTGCAACTTTCCGGGGCTACTGGGGATTCGGAAGATGCTTCTCCTTCGGGGCCCGGTTCCGGTTCTGAGATTGTTGCAGAAAAACGACAAATTTCATAACTTTACCGGGATTATCCCCGGATGGCTTCGGCCATCTGAAATTTGTGAAACTTGCGTTATGGAACTTAATAATATAGACATATATTCGGAAGGCAGGAGAATCAGCACCGTCATTTTTGATTCCACTCCGGATTCATCGAAGTTGAAGGACGCCCTGAGCCCATACAAAAAGGTGTATGTGGTTGTGGACGGACGGGCAATGGAGACGTCCAGGCCAATTGAGGCCATTGTGCAAATCCTTGATTCAGAAGGCTTTCCAATCTTGAAAGTCGAGGCGACGGAGCAGAGCAAGAACATGGATACGGTGCTTGGTATCTGTGAGTGGCTGCTTGGTTGCGGCGCAGACAGGGATGCCCTTGTCGTTGCCCTCGGAGGTGGAATCACCTCGGACATGGTCGGCTTTGCAGCCTCAATCTACAAGAGGGGAGTGCGTTTTGCCTACATCGCGACCACCCTTCTCGCAATGGTCGATGCTGCAATTGGTGGCAAGACAGGAGTCAATTTCGACAAATATAAAAATATGCTCGGCGTCATAAGACAGCCGGAATTCACATACGTCAATTCTTCCGTCCTGTCGTCGCTTCCGAGGCGCGACCTGCTTTCCGGTGCTGCCGAGATGCTGAAGACTTTCATCATCTGCAATGAAAATGACAACTACCGCAGAGCCTGCAATGCTTTGAGCCGAGAAAACATTGACACTCAGGAGCTTATACCTCTGATTGCTGCGGCTGCCGGAGTGAAGGCCGGAGTCGTTTCGAGGGACCAGTTCGAAAGCGGGGAGAGGAGGCTGCTTAATCTCGGCCACACTTTCGCCCACGCAATTGAGACGCTTAGCAGGAGGGCTGCCGAAACCGCTGCCAAGGAAGGGACTTCGGCTGAGAAATTTGACATCACTCACGGAGAGGCTGTCGCAATCGGAATCGTTCTTGCTGCACGTCTTGCCGGGCGCTTTTCACCCCGAGCAGAAAAAGGCCTTGCAGATGCCCTGGAGGCTGATTTTCGTGCCTGCGGACTTCCGGTGGATTGTCCGTTCGGCATGGACGAGATGGCCCCGGTCATGACAAAGGACAAGAAGGCTGAGGGCGGAATCGTCCACTTCGTCCTGCCGTGGAAAATCGGCCAGGTGACGACAGAAGACATTTCCTGCTGCGATGCTGCTGAATTGATGAAACAGGTAAAAATATGATTTGCACTACCATACAGAATAAAACGCTGGAGGAGATTCTTTCAATCCTTCCGAATTGTGAAATGGCGGAAATCCGCCTCGACTCATGCCCGCTTTCCGCAAGGGAAATCGACGAATGTTTCTCTTCCGACGTGCCTCTTGTGGCAACCTGCCGCATCGATGTGCTCATGAAGATTGAACCCTCGATCCAGAATGAGGAACTATCGGATGCCAGCCGCGGGATAAGGGCCGCCC
>JBJFDD010000237.1:0-6307 GCA_051889815.1 Candidatus Cryptobacteroides sp.
TTTGCATAGAAAATTTGGCAGCGAAATGGCTACAAAAGGTAGTCAAAACATAGACAAAAATACGCCTCTAACTCTTTGACTTTTTGAGAGTTAGGGGCGTAACTAAATGAAAATGAGGAACTTGCCTCATTTAGCAAATTCCTCATTCAGCGGAGAGGGAGGGATTCGAACCCCCGGAGCCTCGCAGCTCAACAGTTTTCAAGACTGCCGTAATCGACCACTCTACCACCTCTCCAATATTTATCCCTTATGAAAGGGAATGCAAAGATATGTACTAAAATTGTTTATTCCAAATAATTCGGCAAAAAAGCCACTATTTCTTGCCTGCAACTTCCTTCTTCGGAGAGTCATCCCTCATGAAGAAAGAGTACTGGAAAATCAGCAGGTAGAGAGCACCTACCGTTACGCAGCTGTCGGCGAAATTGAAAATAGGGGCGAAAAACAGCAGCCGGTCTCCTCCGACAAATGGCACCCAGGATGGCCAGATGGTGTCAATCAAAGGGAAGTACAGCATGTCAACCACCCTTCCGAACATAAAAGGAGCATAGTCGAAAATCACTCCGTAGAACAGACAGTCGACAAGGTTGCCCATGGCACCGGCAGCAATCAGGGTCAGGCCAACAAGAACGCCTTCCGGGACAACCGGAGTCTTGCCGTCAGGCAGGAGAGCCTTGGACCCGTCAGGAGCGACGGACTTGCGGGCAAGGGAAGAAATCCACCAGGCAAGGAGACCGAAAAGGAGAATCCTGAAAAGGGAAAGACAGAATTTTCCGGCTACGCCTCCGAATTTCATTCCGAAGGCCATGCCTTCATTCTCAATGAAAAAGATCTGGAACCAGTTCCCGATCACATTGAAATGCTCCCCGATCTGCATGTTTGTCTTGACCAGAATCTTCATGACCTGGTCAATGACGACAAGCAGGACTCCGAGGGCAAACAGTTTGGTACCTTTTGAGACTTTCACAAGTTCTTCAAGTTACTGTTGTTTCCTCAATCAGTTCTTACCCTTCGAAGCAAGCATTTCCTTTGCCTTTACGGTAAGCGTGGCATGCGGGACAAGACGGAGCCTCTCCTTCGGGATAAGCTCACCGGTAACACGGCAGATGCCATAGGTCTTGTTCTCAATGCGTACAAGTGCTGCCTCAAGATTCTGGATGAACTTGTACTGTCTCTGAGCAAGTTGTCCGGCCTCTTCCTTTGAAAGCTGGATGGCACCGTCATCCTCGACAGTCTTGAAAGAAGGAGCAGTGTCCTCTATGTCATTGCTACCTCCGTGGGTAATCACCCTACGGAGAGTGTCATATTCTTTCCTTGCCTTGGAAAGCATATCATTGATGATTGCCCTGAATTCCTCCAGTTCCTCATCGCTATAGCGTACCCGAGGTGCCTCTGGAGCGGGGATTTTATCATTCTCTGCCATAATGTTGAAAGATTAAGTTATTTATGAAGGGAAAGCGCAATCTTGAGAGTGCCTTCTTCCCATTCTGCAATCGATGCTGAAGCCGGAGCTTCTTCCAGCAGACAAGACTTGAGGGAAACGGCAAGAGTCTGGTTGGCTATATAGCTGCCGAATGACTCGAGTGCCGGATCGAGGGCTGTCTTGACTGCGGAGTCACTGAAAAGGGTGGCTTCAATCTTGTCGGTGACTTCGAAACCGCAATCCTTCCTCATGCCCTGTATACGGTTGATAAGTTCGCGTGCGACACCTTCCTTCCTGAGTTCATCGGAAATCTGGATGTCGAGCGCGAGGGTAAGAGGCCCGTCACTGGCAACGAGCCAGCCAGGCATATCCTCGGACAGGATTTCATAGTCGCCCGGACGGAGGACAACGTTGCCTGAAGGGAGGTTGACGGAATATTCATTGCCGGATGCCTCCGCAAGCTGGATGGCGGAGATAGTTGCCTGGTCGAAGGAGCCGAAAGCAGCGGCAATTTCCTTCATCTGCTTGCCGTAAACCTTTCCGAGTGTCTTGAAGTTCGGTTTGATCTTCTTGGTGATAATTCCGGCCGTGTCATGGATAAACTCAGCCTCCTTGACATTCACCTCGCCAAGTATCAGGGCCTTTACATGCTCGAGCTGGGTCCTGACCTTTTCCGAAATCACAGGAATGATGAGCTTCTGCAAAGGCTGGCGTACCTTGATGGAGACCTTGCGGCGGAGGGCAAGCACCATCGAGGTGGCCTTCTGTGCAAGTTCCATCCTTTCTTCCAGGTCCTTGTCGATGACAGAGTCGTCGGCCTTCGGCATATTCACATAATGCACTGACTCGCTTCCGTCCGGAACAAGGTCGAGATAGAGACGGTCCATGTAGAACGGAGCAATCGGAGCCGAGAGCACCGCAACATCGACCAGGACCTCGTAGAGGGTCTGGTAGGCGGAAAGTTTGTCTTCATCCAGGGAGCCTCCCCAGAAGCGCTTCCTGTTGAGACGGACGTACCAGTTGGAGACATTGTCGCAGACAAAGTCCTGGATGAGTCGTCCCGCGGTGGTGATGTCATAGTCCTCGTAGGCAGCTACAACCTTCTTCTTCAAAGTGTTCAGCAGGGAGATGATCCATCTGTCAATCTCCGGTCTTTTTGAATATGCGACCTGCGGCGCCTTCGGGTCGAAGCTGTCTACATTGGCATAGAGGGCGAAGAATGAATATGTGTTGTAGAGGGTGCCGAAGAACTTCCTGCGCACCTCATCAACACCTGCTTCGTAGAACTTGAGGTTGTCCCAAGGCTGGGCATTGGTGAGCATGTACCACCTGAGGGCATCTGCGCCATACTTGTCGAGTTCCTCGAAAGGATCGACGGCATTGCCAAGGCGCTTGCTCATCTTGTTGCCGTTCTTGTCGAGGACAAGTCCGTTGGAGATGACCGTCCTGTAGGCAGGTGTGCCGCTGACCATGGTGTGGATGGCATGGAGGGTGTAGAACCAGCCTCTTGTCTGGTCAACTCCCTCGGCAATGAAGTCGGCGGTACAGCCGAACCTGTCTGAGCCCAGGTTGCGGATGCCTTCCTGTGCATAAGGCATGGCACCGGAATCGAACCAGACATCGATAAGGTCGGTTTCGCGGACCATGCGGCGGCCGGAAGGGCTGACAAGGAATATGTTGTCGACATACGGCCTGTGAAGGTCAATCCTGTCGTAGTTTTCCTTCGACATGTCGGAAGGATCGAAGCCGAGGTCCCTGAGAGGATTGGTTTCCATCACTCCGGCTGCAACTGCCTTGTCAATCTCCGAATAGAGTTCGGCAACAGTGCCGATGCAGATTTCCTCCTTGCCGTCTTCTGTGCGCCAGATAGGGAGAGGTGTGCCCCAGAAGCGGCTGCGGCTCAGGTTCCAGTCCTGGATGTTCTCGAGCCACTGTCCGAAGCGGCCGGTTCCGGTGGATTCAGGCTTCCAGGTGATGGTCTTGTTCAGGGCTACCATCTGCTCCTTGACCGCACTGGCCCTGATGAACCAGGAGTCGAGAGGATAGTAGAGGACCGGAAGGTCGGTACGCCAGCTGTGAGGATAGTTGTGGACATGCTTCTGGATCCTGAATGCCCTTCCGTCGGCCTTGAGCATCATGCACAGGTCAACGTCGAGGGTAACCTCGTCCGGAGCCTCGTTGTGCTCGAAATAGCCCTTGTAGCCTTTCTTGACATAGCGGCCGGCGAATTCTGAATATGAAGGGTCGACGTGAGCGGCGACATATTCAGGATCCAAGTCCTCAATCCTGCAGAAGCGGCCCTGGCGGTCCACCTGGGCCTGAGGATTGCCGTCCTTGTCCACAGGCATGATGCCCGGGATGCCGAAATTGGTGGCGACCTTCTTGTCGTCTGCTCCGAATGTAGGGGCGATGTGGACGACTCCGGTACCGTCCTCGGTGGTCACATAGTCTCCGGAGATTACACGGAAGGCATCACCCTCAACAGGAGTGAACCAACCGATCAGCTGGCGGTATCTGATGCCGACGAGGTCGGCACCCTTGAACTCCCCTTCCAGCACCCTGTACGGGACTACCTTGTCGCCGGGATTGTATTCCATAGGGGCTTCGGCGCCCTTCGGGTTGAACCATGCGCCGACAAGAGCCTTGGCCAGAACATAGACAGCCTTGGTGCCGGTGTAAGGGTTGAAGGAAAGTACCCTGACATATTCAATGGAAGGTCCCACGCACAAAGCAGTGTTCGAAGGGAGGGTCCACGGTGTGGTGGTCCATGCAAGGAAATACACCGGGACATCCTCTTCACAGCGGAGGATGCGGGATTTCTCGTCATCCACGACTTCGAACTGGCAGGTCACGGTGGTGTCCGTGACATCCTTGTAGCAGCCAGGCTGGTTGAGTTCGTGGGAACTCAGGCCGGTTCCGTCGGTAGGAGAATACGGCTGGATGGTGTAGCCCTTGTACAGGAGTCCCTTGTCGTAGATTTTTTTGAGAAGGTACCAGAGAGTCTCAATGTAGCGGTTGTCGTAGGTGATGTACGGATCATCCATGTCCACCCAGTAACCGACGCGTTCGGTCATGTTCCGCCATTCTTCGGTGTATTTCATCACCTCGCTGCGGCAGGTATCGTTGTACTCGGCGATTCCGATCCTGGAACCGATGTCAGCCTTGGTGATTCCCAGTTTCTTCTCGACACCGAGTTCGACCGGAAGACCGTGGGTATCCCAGCCGGCACGGCGGTTGACCTTGTAGCCGCTCTGGGTCTTGTAGCGGCAGATCGCGTCCTTGATGGAACGTGCCATCACATGGTGGATGCCCGGCTTCCCGTTTGCGGAAGGAGGACCTTCAAAGAATATGAACTCAGGGCAACCTTCCCTCACCTCAAGCGATTTCTCAAATGCACGGTTCTTCTTCCACCTGTCGAGAATTTCATTTCCGACAGAAACCAAATCCAGTCCTTTGTACTCTTTGAATGTCATAATTTCTTTGCTAATTTTGCATCCGGTGACGAATCCCGGCGGGACGCACCATCATATCTTGCAAAGATAATGATTTCCGCAGGTTTGTCCAAAAAACTGAGAGAAATGAACGTCATCGACATCATCATCCTGGTCTGCTGCATCCCACCCCTGGTCAAGGGCATCAGCAGGGGCTTTGTTTCGCAGGCCGCCTCGCTCCTTGCCCTGGTGCTCGGAGTCTGGCTGTCATTCAAGTTTTCCGTGCCTGTGGGAGAATGGCTCAAGGAGTATCTTGAACTGCCCGGGCCGGTCATCGGGGTCGCTTCGTTCGCCCTGATCCTTCTGGCGGTGGTTCTCGGACTGAACTTGCTGGCCGGGATGGCAGAAAAGGTAATGGAGTTCGTGATGCTGGGCTGGTTGAACTCACTTCTGGGAGCGGCATTCGCCCTGCTCAAGGCAGTACTGGTGCTGGGGCTTGTGTTCCTGCTTCTCACGACCCTCAACTCAACCTTCGAGCTGATTCCCCGGAAATATTTCGACGAGTCAATGCTGTACGAACCCGTCAAGGGCATTGCCGACATCGTTTTTCCCTACATTAAAGAATTGATATTCAGTAAATGATGGAAAGAATCATCCTCATAGAAACTTCGACCGCACTCTGCTCCGTAGCCCTCGCTGAAGATGGCGTCGTGGTCCGGGAAAAGGTCAGTTCCGAGCCCAGGGCCCATGCTCCGGTCACAGCCCTGTTCGTGAAGGAAATCCTGGAGGAAGGAGGACTGGAAGTCCAGGATTGCGATGCAGTTGCTGTCAGCAAGGGCCCCGGTTCCTACACCGGCCTAAGGGTAGGAGTCTCAACTGCCAAGGGGCTCTGCTTCGGGGCTGGCATTCCGCTGGTCAGTGTCGGGACGTTGGACACCCTGGCCTGGCAGGCAATTGACGGAGATCTTCTTCCCGAAGGATGCACTCACATAGTCCCGATGGTCGATGCCAGGAGGATGGAGGTGTACACCGGAATATTCAACAACCTGGGCAGACAGCTGGCTCCGACTGCTGCCAGCATCGTGGACGGGACAACCTTCGCGGAAATCCTCGGGCAGGGTCCCGCACTGTTCATAGGCGACGGAGCTATGAAATGCAAGGATGTCATAGCAAGCGACAAGGCATTCTTCCACCAGTGCTGTCCGAAGGCCTCCGCGATGCTTCACCCTGCCCTGGAAGCATTCCGGGGCCGCAGATTCGAGGATGTCGCCTATTTCGAGCCCTTTTACCTGAAGGAGTTCATCACTACGACGAGCAAGAAGAAGCTATTTTAGAATTATCTGAAAATCACTAAATACAGCAAGTATCATGAAAATCGGTTTCGCCAGCGACCATGCTGGATTCGAGTACAAGGACAAGTTGATTGCCCTGATGAAGAAGAAAGGTTTCGAAACTG
>JBJFDD010000238.1:0-1747 GCA_051889815.1 Candidatus Cryptobacteroides sp.
AATATGAAACCGAACATGAAATTCTTTTTGGCAATTGCAGTTCTATGCTTGGCAGGGATGGCCGGAACTGTGGAAGCACAGGACAGGAGGAATGAAGACTGGAAACAGAAGATCATGAGTGAAAAAATCGCATTCCTGACAAGCGAAATGCAGATTACACCGGAAGAGGCCCAGGTGTTCTGGCCGGTTTACAACCAGATCTGGAAAGAGAAGGACGAGGTGATGAAAAACGTATTCAAGTCTTTCCGCGAACTGGAAGAAGCTCTTGACAACGGAAAATCAGACAAGGAAATCAAAAAACTCATGGAGGCATACCTTGCCGCCGAACAACAGCAGAGGGACATCGACGCCCAGGTGGCAGAAAGGGTCGGGAAAGTGCTTCCGGTCGAGAAAACGGCACGACTTTTCATTGCAGAAGAAAAATTCCGCAGGCAGCAGATTAACCGTCTGCACGGCAAGCCGGAAAATCGCGGTTCAAAGCCATAATAATGATTATCCAAAAGAGGGAAAATCAGGCAAAAAGATAGAAATCACGGGTGAGGGAAAGATACTCTTGAGTATATTTACCCTCATCTTGTATTGTCAGCAATTTTTCCTCTGTTGATTCAGGGCGGTATTTAACAAATTCAGCTATAATCCTTCCTGGAGCCTTGCGGGGCACTGTCCTGATTCTCAAAATCTTAGACAAAAACAACCCGCACATGCGGGCATGGCGGCAGAGATGTTTCTCCTGATCGGCAGGCAGGACAATCGAGACACGGCCGTTTGCGGAAAGATGAGCTGAGGCAAATTCAAGAATCTCACGGAATGACAGCCCGGAACATGTGTGACGGGCATTGCAACGTCGCTCAGACGGAGCAAGGAGGGAAAGGTCAAAATACGGAGGATTGGAAAAAATCAAATCAAAAGCAATGTCATTCCCGGCAGCATAAACATCAAAAGGACAATTGATTACATGGAGAAGACCAGGCCACGGGGAAGACCTGAGATTCATTTCTGCCTCCTCTGCCGAATCCTTGTCTATCTCAACTGCCCGGATATTAATTATTTCCCCACTCTCCCGGTTAATTCCATCTCCATGGTCCGGGCCCTGACAGAGACTTGAAATCCGCTGGGCCGCCATCAGGGCAATGGTTCCTGTTCCGGTACCTATATCAAGGAAAGTCCTGTCGGAGGGCAGGATGGTCATGGCGGCACCAAGAAGAACTCCGTCGGTGTTGACTTTCATCGCGGACTTCTCATTGGTCACCGAAAAATGCTTGAAATTGAACGTGCTCATTACTCCGGATCGGTGAAAATTCCGTCACGCATGAACAAGGTACGGTCAGACATTGCAGCGAGTGAGGGATCATGGGTTACAATCACGATTGTCTGGCCGAATTTGTCTCTGAGCGAAAAGAAAAGTTTGTGCAGCTCCTCCTTGGTACTGCTGTCAAGGTTGCCGGAAGGCTCATCCGCAAAAAGAACGGCCGGATTGTTGATCAGGGCCCGGGCTATCGCAACTCTTTGCTGCTCACCGCCTGAGAGCTGGGAAGGCTTGTGATCGACACGCGCGGACAGACCAAGATCGTCAAGAAGGGCTTCAGCAGCTGCGTGGGCCTCTTTGCGGCTGCGTCCGGCGATGAAGGCAGGAATCATCACATTCTCGATTGCCGTGAATTCCGGAAGCAGATGATGAAACTGGAAAACAAAGCCTATCCTTCTGTTCCTGAACTCCGACAGGGCTTTCGGACGGAGGGAAAGCACC
>JBJFDD010000239.1:0-1745 GCA_051889815.1 Candidatus Cryptobacteroides sp.
AAGAAGCGGAGTCTGCTGGCTCTGCTGCTGTTTGTTCTGCTGGTTCTGACGGTTATTGTACATATTGTTCCGAAAAATTTCGATGCAAAACTAAGAAAGAGAATTGAAAATTCCAACAAAAAAATTGATTTTTCTTCATGTGCTACCTGAGCACAGTAATTTGGCAAAAACCGGGAAGCCGGAGGGCACCGGCAGCAGCGATTTGCACAATTGCGTAATTATTACTACCTTTGCCGAGTTTTATGAGGAATTTTTTGGCAAAAATATGGGTGCCAATACTGCTCGTCGGAGCAGCCGGGCTGCAGACTTTCGGCATTGATGCAGCAAGAATGTCGGGACTTGCCGCGACGGCAGATTCCCTGCACCTTTTCGGACAGACTGACAGCAGCGATGCTGTCGCGCTGCCTGGCGATTCCGTATTATTTAGCGAAGAATTGCCTGATTCCACTTTTGCCGAAGATGCCGACACTCTTTTCATCGCAGCCAGAGATACAATCAAAGTCCCTGATTCCCTGAGACTTACAGACCCTTTCAAATACAAGTACTATATCGCCATAAAGGACTCAACCACAAGGTTTGCAGTCCGCGATTCGCTCATGCAGGCGGGAGACAGCCTCGAATTGCACAAACTTGACTCCCTTTATATCAAAGATTCCACTGAAGTTGCACAAGCAAAATTCGATGCATGGTACAACTCCCTGAGCAGGAAGGAAAGAAGGAAATATGACTATGAGCAGGCCCTTCCGGCAAAGATTGCCGAAATGAACCGGAAACTTGCAGTGAAGGACAGCATCAAGGCGGTGAAGGACAGCATCCTGGAAGCCACCCCGCGTATCCTCGAGACTTACGTGCTCCCTGATTCGCTTCAGTACAAGAGGATTATCACATGGACCCGTGACAGGAACTTTCAGGACATGAAAGTTACCATGATAGACACCAGCTACAACTACAACTTCCACGAATATCCTTTCTACAAGACAGACCTCGGAGCAAGTTACCTCGGCGTAATAGGCTCACCTGTACAGACTTACAACTACTTCAAAAGAGACACGGAAGACAATGCAATCTTCTATGCTCCATACAAATGCTATAATTACTCACCTGAAACGATCCCGAACTACAACACGAAAACCCCATATACCGAACTTGCATACTGGGGAACCATTTTCGCAAACACACAGAAGGAGGAATCAAACATAAAGGTTCTGACAACCCAAAACATCACGCCGGCGTGGAACATCACCCTCCAATTCCACCGATTCGGAGGAAACGGTATCCTCTCCAAGGAAAAGGTAAACAACCGCAATGCGGTCATTGCGACGAACTACCTCGGAAAGAAGTACATGATGCACGCAGGTTTCATATATCACAAGGTCGAAAAGAACGAAAACGGCGGAATCGTTGACCATTCATGGATCAGGGATACGACAGTCGATGCCAGGGAAATTGCAGTGAGGCTGTCCAATGCCAGCAACATGCTGAAAAAGAACACAGTGTATCTCGAACAGTCATACCGACTTCCATTCTCGTTCATCCGACAGATGCAAGGCAGGAAGGACCGCAAGAGGCAGGAAGCTGTAAGGGACAGCATCATGTCCAGCGGCGACACCCTTGCAATAGAAGCTCTGCTGGAAAGAGAGCGTGAAGAAGCTCTCGAAAAGAAAAGTCTTAGGGCCGACACGCTTGACAAGAACATCACGTCAGCGATTTTCGGCCACAGCAGCGAGTATTCCGTTTTCAGGAAA
>JBJFDD010000240.1:0-1743 GCA_051889815.1 Candidatus Cryptobacteroides sp.
CCACGGTTATGAAATCGAGGCCAGCTACAGCCACACCTTCAACCAGGACTTCTCGCTTTCAATCAAGGGCAACATGGGCTTCAACGACAACAGGGTCATCGAATTCGATGAGGCACAGCTCGCCGAAACCTACGCTTACCGCTACAGGACTGAAGGCTTCCGCCTCGGACAGGCTTTCGGTTACCTGATTGACTGGGATTCCCCAGGCAACGGTTACTTCACCTCACAGGAGGAAATCGACAACTACTATCCTTACGAATTTGCAACGCCAAGAGTCGGTGACTTCGTCTACAAGGATGTCAACGGTGACGGACAGATTGACGAGAAGGACTACGCTCCGATCGGCTACTCAACCTCCGTTCCTGGTATCAACTACGGTATCAGCCTTGGTCTGAACTTCAAGGGCTTCGACTTCAACGTCCTATTCTCAGGTCTCGGCCGTTACAGCAAGTACTATTCAGGTCAGGGTGTTGCCGAGTACACAAAGGCAGGTACCTTCTTTGACTACCACAGGAATGCATGGACGGAAGAGCGCGCTGCCAATGGAGATTTCATCTCCTATCCTGCACTCTCTACCGCCAAGTCTTCAAGTACGGTCCAGAACGACTTCTTCATCATGAACCGTTCCTTCCTCCGTCTCAAGAACATTGAGATCGGTTACACTCTTCCTAAAAAGGCACTCAGCAAGGCAGGCGTAAAGGCTCTCCGCATTTATGTCGCCGGTCAGAACCTCTTCGTTTGGGATAACCTCGCCATCACTCACATCGATCCGGAACAGGATGGCAGCTTCAGTTATCCTATCACCAAGAATGTCAGTGTCGGAGTCAATATTAACTTCTAATGACAGATCATATGAAAAGAACACTTTATATTTTCGCTTGTCTCCTCGTTGCCGCTCTGGCCAGCTGCAACAAAGCGCTTGACCAGGCTCCGGACGGCAAGATCTCGCTTGACGAAGTCTTCGCCGACAATGACAAGACAATGTACTATCTCAACTCCTGCTACTCCAGCATACCTGGTAAGGCTCTCGATTATTTCTTCTGGGCAAGAGGTCCGGTAAACTGGTGCGACGATGCATGGGATGCTGACGACCTCGATGTTGACTGGGCTTCCTCAGCCCGTCTCTACAAGGGAGACGGTTCTGCTTCCAATCATCCGTTTACACAATACGGCAACGGAGCAGGCAATCATTGGAGCAACTACTTTGCACGTATCAGGAACTGCGCAGTGTTCCTCCAGAACATCCCTACAGCCGCTGTCGACAATGAGACTGACCGTTCCCGCTGGACCGCAGAGGCTCACCTCCTCAGGGCTTATTACTACATGGAGCTCCTCCTGTGGTACGGTACAGGTCTTCCGCTCGTAGATTCACCTTACGGTCTCGACACTGACTTCGCTACAGTAAAGAAGGCATCATATTACGAAACAGCCAAGTTCATCATTGCCGACTGTGATGCAGCACTCTCCTGCCCGGATCTCCCTTGGAGAATCACCAACGGCTCCGAGTCGCTCCGCGTCACCAAGGCACTTGCCTGGGCTATCAAGGCCAAGGCTATCGTCTTCGCCGCTTCTCCTCTCTACAACGATGGCGAGAACCACTGGGATGAGGCCTATGACATCTGCAAGCAGGCTGTCGCCGCTCTCGAGGGACAGGGATTCAAGCTCTACACCAAAGCAGAGAGAGCAGACTGGACCGGAGACAAGGCATTCCTCCCGAATGCCGCTGCCCACGCTTTCAACGAG
>JBJFDD010000241.1:0-1734 GCA_051889815.1 Candidatus Cryptobacteroides sp.
ATGATTGAGCGTCAGGCGGAACAGGCCGGATTCGAGGCCTTCCGTTCGGCCCCGCTTCAGGCAGGAGAAAAGGTCCGCGTCAAGGAGAACGGGATGGTCGGCGAGGTCGTGAAGGTGTCGGCAAAGGCTGTGGTCGTCGCAATAGGGAACATCAGCAGCAAGATGCCTCTGGACAAGGTCGAAAGAATCACTTCGAACGAGTACAAGAGCGCGGTCAGGGACAGCGCAAAGCCGGCTCCTTCCATGCAGATAGATGCCTCGATCACTCAGCGCAAGCTGAATTTCAGTACCGAAATCGACATCCGTGGAGAGAGGTTGAACGATGCGCTTGACAAGGTCACAAGATATGTGGATGATGCGATGATGCTGAACGTTTCGAGTGTGAGAATCATCCACGGAAAGGGGACGGGCGTTCTCAGGGATGAAATCCAGAAATATCTCAGGACCATGCCTGGAGTGGCCTCGGCAAAGGATGAGCACATCCAGCTTGGAGGCAGCGGGGTGACAGTCGTGACATTTGAATGATATCGCCATGAAACACAGACTGATACTGATGATTATATGTGCCGCCGCCCTGGCCTCATGCGGGCAGCGAAGAGGCGGGAGTGAGGTTGAAAACACGCCGGAAGCAGTAGTTGAGGCCTTCAACAGGGCGGTCACTGCCGGGGATTTTGCCAGGGCTTGGACTCTGGTGGATTCGCTTGGGATGAAGGACTATCTGGACAGTTACCAGGAAGCCTGGGACACCCTCATGGAGCAGGACAGCACGGCGCTTGCGATTGCCGAAAGATTGCTGAGCGGGGCCGTGATTGAATTCCGGCGGACTGAAAAGGACGGGCCACAGAGGCATGTATATTACCGTCTTGAGGCAGACGGACGGAGCAAGGAAAGGCTTGCGGTTGTAAGAAAAGAGGAGGGAGAATGGAAGATTGTATCCGTCACAAACGCGAATTAGGCCGGCTTGGAGAAGACATCGCATGCGACTGGCTCTCGGCTCACGGGCACACGGTCCTCAGACGCAACTACAGAAGCGGCCATCAGGAAATTGACATTGTCAGTATTGACAAGGATGGAATACATTTTGTTGAGGTGAAAACCCGGCGGTTCTCGGTTCAGGCGCCTCCTCAGGAGAGCGTGAACAGGGCAAAACAGCAGAACATCGTCAAGGCTGCTGCAAGGTTCCTCCGGTCAAAGGAAGGAAGTCCCTACGGAAGTCTGGAATGCATGTTCGACGTTTTTGCAATCACGTTCAACAAAGACAGCACGACGACCGAATGGATTCCGCAAGCATACATACCTATATATAAATAGGGGCATTGCCCCATACAGACCACAGAAATGGATAACAAGAATTGCTATTGTGTCATTATGGCAGGAGGAGCCGGAACCCGGTTCTGGCCCGTAAGCAAAGCATCGCGACCTAAACAGTTTCTCGAGTTCGCAAACTTGGGAAAGTCGTTTCTGAGAATGACCTATGAGAGATTTCTCAAGGTGGTTCCCCAGAGCAACATACTGGTGATCACGGCGGATAAATACCGTGACCTCGTCCTTGAGCAGATTCCGGAACTTGCCCCGGGAAATTTGCTGCTTGAGCCATACAGCAGGAACACGGCTCCGTGCATCGCCTATTCAACCTACACCCTGCTTTCCCGCGATCCGGATGCAAGGGTGGTCGTGACTCCTTCCGATCATTATATCGATGATGAGGAAGCTTTTGCCGAAGTCGTGCGTGAC
>JBJFDD010000242.1:0-6158 GCA_051889815.1 Candidatus Cryptobacteroides sp.
AGCCTTTCCGGATAGAACATCAACTCTATCCCCATCTTCTTGAAGAGAATCTTGTTCTGCGGCTCAAGATAGCTGTTGTCGCTAATCCTGGCAGTGACTTTGGCGGCACCGAGATTCTTCGCCAGGAGGGCGCTGACGATGTTCACCTCCTGTGGTACGAACGGTACCACCGAAATGAACAGGTCCGCATGGGGCACGTCTGCATCCATCATCCCCGTGATTGATGAAGGGGGTGAGAGGATGGTTGAAATGTCGGCAATCGCAGTCAGGGCGGAAAGCCTTTCTGAATTGCTGTCTATCACGGTGATGTCGTGGGCTTCGTGGCTGAGCATCTTCGCCAGATGGGAACCTACTTCGCCGGCACCTTGGATCACAATCTTCATGTCCTTTTCCTTAAGTATTCAAATATTCCTTTGCCCTTTAGCAGATTGTCTGCCACAATCCATCCCCGGTAGAGGTACGGGACCCTGATGGTCCTGTGGCAGGCAGCATATTCCCTGACCCGGTCTTCCTCGGGCTGTCTTCCGAGAGCACGGAACTCCCTGTGGGCATCCCTGACAGCCTTGAAGCAGTCCTTCCTGCCGGTAAGAAGATAGACCGCGGCGCTCATCCAGTCCAGCAGCATCCTTGTCCTGAGTGTCCGGGAGGCCCTTCGGAGCGCCTTCGATGCGGCTTTGTCGGGAGTTAGTTCCCTGATTTCCTGCAATGAATATGTCAGTGCGAGATTGTTCTGGAGCATGAGGAGATTGTTCCTGTAGTTGAGCTTGAGCTTCCACGGGGAATCGTTAGGAAGGGTGCCTCCACCCACATGCCAGACCAGGGACTGGGGAACAACGCAGATTCTCCTGCCTTCAAGCTGCATCCTCCAGCAAAGGTCGATTTCCTCCATGTGGGCGAAAAACCTGCCGTCCAGGCCACCTGCCTTTGAATAATCGCTTCTCCGTACCATCAGGCATGCTCCTGTGGCCCAGAACACATCGGCGGGGGAGTCGTATTGGCCGTTGTCCTTTTCCACTCTCTTCATCACCCTGCCACGGCAGAACGGGTAGCCGAACCGGTCCAGGCAGCCTCCGGCCGCACCGGCATATTCAAAACTGTCCCTGTCCTGATAGGAATGGAGCTTCGGGGCGCAGGCCGCGCAGTCTTTGTGGGTATCCATCCAGCTGACAAGCGGTTCCAGCCAGCCTTTGCTGACTTCGATGTCGGAGTTGATCAGGACGAAATATTCCATTTCCGAGCCACCCTCCATCGCGCAGACCGCCTCGAAAGCCCTGTTGTAGCCTCCCGTAAAGCCGTAGTTCTCCTCGAGAAGCACTGTCCTTACCTGTGGGAACCGGCTGTTGAGGAGTTCCCTGGAACCGTCTTCCGATGCGCTGTCGGCCACAATGACCTCAGCTCCTTCCGGCATGGAGCCAAGAAGAGGCGGCAGGAACTTTTCGAGAAAGTCCCTGGTGTTCCAGTTGAGTATTACGACTGCGGTTTTCATTTCCTGGATTCCTGTCAGGAGTTGCAGTTGCAGCCTTCTCCGTTTCCTCCGCAGCAGCCTTCGCCGTTGCCTCCACCTCCGCAGCAACCTTCTCCGTCACCGCCGTGACAACCTCCATGGCAACCCCCGTGGCAGCCCCCGTGAGGAAGGAACTCCCCGTGGAGCCCTTCTGCAAGCTCCTTTTCGGTGGCGTCCCTGACAGTGAGCACTTTCCCTGAAAAGTTCAGGGTCTTGTCGGCAAGCGGATGGTTGAAATCCATCTTCACCGAGTCCTCGAGGATTTCCGTGATGGTCCCGTTGACCACATTGCCCATTTCGTTGATCATCGGAAGGGTCTTTCCCAGGACGATGAGCTCTTCGTGGATCTTTCCATCCAGCATGAAGGCTGTTTTCGGAAGGCTCAGTACCATTGAGGGGTTGGACACTCCATAGCCTTCCTGCGGGGAAAGGGTGAAACTGAAGCTGTCTCCAGGCTCCTTCCCTTCGAGATATTCCTCGAACTTCGGAAGCAGCATGTTAGTGCCCTGGATGTAGTCAAGAGGACGT
Source organism: Candidatus Cryptobacteroides sp. (assembly GCA_051889815.1). Lineage (GTDB taxonomy): Bacteria > Bacteroidota > Bacteroidia > Bacteroidales > UBA932 > Cryptobacteroides. The sequence goes on from JBJFDD010000242.1 coordinate 2,033, forward strand.
TCCTCGACAGTCCTGTCAACTATCTTCCCGTCCACTTCGAGCTCATAGACGAGCTCTATCACTTTGTTCTTTTCTATTTTCATTGTATGTATGTTTGTTCTTTGTCATTGTCTTCCGGCACCTGTATCCGAAGGTTTTCAGGCACTGAAGTCGACGTTTTCGAATGCTAAGGTAGGAATAAGTTTTGATTTGCACACTCTCGCATCGTCTCCGGCAGCTGCAAGAGAGTTCCAAAGAGTCAGCAGATTGCCTGTGATGAGCATTTCCCTGACCGGATGGACTATTCTGCCGTCCCTGAAAAAGAACCCCTCAATCCCGAACGAGAAGTTGCCGGTTGCCTGGTTGCTGTTGCCTCCGTTGAAGCCGGTGACCAGAATCCCTTCTCCCATCATCTCCATGAGACCGCGGAGGTCGTAGGTGGCGGGAGCGGGGAGGTGAGGTGCATGGCAAGGCAGGAGATGCGGTCTCTGGATGTCGTCGCGGGTAGGTTCCATGCCCAGTTTGGCGGCGATGTAGGTGGCTAGGAAATACTGCCGTACAACCCCTTTCTCTATCACTGGAACATTCCGGACCGACACTCCCTCCGAATCGAAGAGCCGGGAACCCGGAGCGCCTTCGGCTACAGGTTCGTCGATTATGTCGAGCCATTGCGGCAGGACCTGTCTTCCGAGGGAATCCAGCAGGAAGGAGTTGTTCTGCTGGATTGCGTAGCCGCCGAGGGCCTTGAGCAGGGGAGTGACCAGCCTTGAGGAATTCTCGTTGTCCACAATCATTGAATATTTCCCCGATTCCAGCCTTTGGGGGCCAATCTGGGCCATCGCCCTTGCGAGAGCGGTTTCTCCGCAGCCAATGAGGTCCAGTTCCCCAAGTCTCGGGGACGAGTCCCACCAGTAGCTGCTGTAGCGGTTGCCTCCGGAGTCCTTGACGGTGATTTCGACACCATATTCAAAGGCAGTCTCGATGTGCCTGCATTCCAGTCCCTGCGAATCGATGACCATCAGGTCGAGTATGGAGTCTGAATATTCCCCCTCCTCGGAGATGATCTCTCCGCCCGGGTGTTTCCTGAATATCGCGGCGTCCATCGCCAGGGCCAGCCGTCTGTCAGGGTCCATTGTTGAATATGCCGGGTCACAGAGTTTCAGTTCATCGCCTCCAGGGGCGCCTTTCTCTGTCCGGGAAGGGTCCGGAAGATCCCTGAAAGGGTCCCGGGCAAGCATCCTGACAATCTCCACCGCATTGGCGAGGAAAGCCCTGATTTCAGTGTCAGAAAGCCTGTTGGTCGAGAATGTCCCGTAGCGTCCGTCAACGAAGAGACAGACAGACATCGACTTGTCCAGGCAGCGGTTCACCTTGTCGAGCTCGCCGTTGAGGGTGCCGATGATGTCCATCAGGCTTTTGCTCAAGGTAATCCTTACTTTACGGGCACCCAGTTCGAGGGCCGTCTGCAATGCCCTGCGTGCAGCCCCGATTTCTTCCGGGGTCAAAATTCCGTGGTTCTGTTCCATCTACTCTCCTCCGACTGTAAGGTTGCTGACCAATACTGTGGGAATACCCTGTGACACCGGGCAGCTCTGCCCTTTTCCGCAGGTCCAGGTCCCGTTGTCAATCTTCAGGTCATTCCCGACGGCCACTATGTCCGACAGGGCCTGGGGGCCGTTCCCGATGATGTTGAGGTCCTTTACAGGCCGGGTAAGCCGGCCGTTCTCAATGAGGTGCCCGTATTTGACGAAGAAGGTGAAGTCTCCCTCTCCGATCTGCACCTGCCCGTTGGAAAACTCATCGACATAGATTCCCTTTTTCACCGATGCGATGATTTCCTCCCGGGTTGCATTTCCGCTCTCCATGTAGGTTGCCCTCATCCTCGGAATCGGCGCGTACCGGAAACTCTCCCGGCGACCGTTGCCTGTAGGGGACACGCCGTAGAACCCGGCGGAAATCCTGTCGTGCAGGTAGGAGGTGAGGATCCCGTCCCTTACCATGTAGGTTTTCTGCCCGGGTACACCTTCATCATCGAAATTGACTGCACCCCTGTTCCCTTTCAGGGTGCCGTCATCCACGATGTTGATTCCTTCGCGGCATATCCTGGACCCCATCCTGTCAGAGAAGACGGACTGGCCTTTCCGGTTGAAATCCGCCTCGAATGCATGTCCCATGGCCTCGTGGAGAAGGATTCCCGAGGCTCCGGCTCCCATCACGACCGGCATCCGGCCACCTTTGGGTCTTCTGGCTTCGAACCTTTCCCCGATTCCCCTGACAACATCTCCGGCCAATTCCTCCAGGAGTGAATCGGTAAGCATCTCCGAACCCATCCTGAAACTTCTTGAGGCTGAGTTTGTCTCGTTCTTTCCGTCTTTTGTGAATACTGCGGAGACATTCAGGCTGGCCAGCGGTCTCGTGTCGTAGGTGAGCTCTCCCAATGAGTTGAACATCAGGATGTCGCTGTTCTGCCACTGGAGCATGACCATTACCTTGGACACCATCGGCTCCTTGGCAAGAACAAGGTTCTGCAGTTTCTCCAGGGCGGGTACGTAGCTGGCGGCGGTTCCCTCCATCCAGTCTTTCTGCCAGGAACCTGTGTCTTCCGGCATCGGGACCTGGCGGAATCCGGCATTCACTCTCCGGCCTGTCTTCCCGAGGGCAATTGCCGCTGCCGCCCGTGCGGCTTCACTCATTGACGCGGGATCCGTGCTTTCAGAATAAGCGTACCCGGTCTTCTCGCCGTCGAGAACCCTGATGCCGATTCCGTAATCTGTGTGGGAGCCGCCTGAGGAGACAATCCCGTCCCTGAGCAGCAGTTCGTTGTGGACCGTGTTTTCCAGGTAGAGGTCACAGTAGTCCCCGCCGCGTACCAGGCCGTCCCCCACCAGTCTTTCCAGCTGGGGGACTGTTACCCGGAAGATGTCGGTGTAGTATTCTTTCTGTCTGAACATTTTCTATAGGTTATTCCTGTTCTTCCTGTCTTTCTGGTTGAGGGTCTTTTCATATTCGGAATGCATTGCCTTGATCTTGCTGAAGGTCTCGGGATCCCATACCGCCAGGCCGGAGTCATCGGAACGCTCGGCCACAATCCTGAACGGGATGGTGGTGTTGTCCGCAAGGATCCAGCGGTCGCAGATGGGCATATATTCCCTGAAAAGGTAGTGCAGTCCGACAAAATACCTTCTTCGGACAGTCTCTTCATCAATGAAATGGCCTCCTGCAGCAACTCTGGCCTTGACCCTTGTGATGGCAAGTTCCGGGGAAGCTATCCACATGTAGAACACTGTCACGGCGTAGCCGTTTTCGTGGGCCTGGTCAATTATCCTTTTAAGGGACCTTGTTGCGAGGGTGGTCTCGATGCAGAAGTCTTCCCGGCGTAGGAGAAGGTATCTTATCTTCCTGATCATCAGGCGGCTGGCTGCAATGGATGCACTTTGGGGCGAGAAGGGCGAAAGGCTCTTCGCGAATTCGTCCGAGTTGACAAACTGGCGGCACTCCAGCAGTTGGGGAAGCAGGGCGTACGATGCCGTGGTCTTCCCTGAACCGTTGCAGCCTGAGATTATGTACATCCGTGGTTTCATTCCATTGTCAATCCTGATGGGTTACACCGTAGCCGAAGAGGGCGAAATCCCCTTTGCACGGGTCTCCGGGGAAGATCTCCCCGAAGGCTCCCGTGATCTCACTTACCGTAACAATGTCTTTCTGTTTCCTTGAAGTAAGGCCCAGGACGGATGCGACCCTGTGCACATGCACGTCCAGGGGAACAAGAAGGGAGGCGGGGTCAGTGTCCTGCCATATTCCCAGATCCACTTTCCCGTCGTTCCGGACCATCCAGCGCCTCATCATGTTGATCTTCTTGTCTGGGGCCTTCGGGTCTTCCTTCTGGCCGAAGACCCTGGTCCGGAACTGGGTCCTTCCAAGCCCCTCCAGCGAATCCTGCCCGAGGTAGATATCCCGCAGCCGCGAACAGATTGCGGCCGTGTCGCTCCACTTGACTGTCCTGTGGACGCTGACAGGGTCATCCTTCCACTGCCCCTTCATCACATAGTCATAGGGCTTCCAGTCCATACTGTCGAAAAGCCTGGTGCAGTCCCTGACAATCATCTTTCTCCTTCCCCAGGCAAAATGGGCGGCAAAGACGGCGGCC
>JBJFDD010000243.1:0-6146 GCA_051889815.1 Candidatus Cryptobacteroides sp.
ATATCCCTGAGGCAATTGTCCTTTGCAACGACAATGTTCGCATCGATGGAAAAGTTGTTTACCTGCCCATCTATATGGCCATGTTCCTGCAACGGAAACGGGAGAGCAACGCAGGAGAATACATCCCTGACATCAGCGCCCTTCAGGCTTGATGGCGAATTTCCCCGGAAAGGTCAGCAATATGGATTTTGGCTTCCTTTTCTTTCTTGACATAAAAACGGGAAGTTTACAGCTTCAGCTGATACTGTTTCATCCCGTTCCCGGAGCGATTGATGAATTCCATATCGGGCAAATTATAAAAAATCGGTCTTGCAGATGTCTGCAAGACCGATTTGCGTAGTCCCGTAGGGATTCGAACCCTAGACCCACAGATTAGAAATCTGTTGCTCTATCCAGCTGAGCTACGGAACCATGCCCCGCGATTTTCATCGCGGACTGCAAATATACGCAAAATTCTTTGTTTTCAAAGGATTCTGCGTATATCCCAGCAATTATTCCTGTGCTTTTTTGAACTTGTAGCGGTAGCGGAAACGCCCGTCAGGAGCGGAATCACCATCCCTCATGCAGGTCTGGATGTTGCCGTCGCCCGCAGCATTGTCAATCCATTTGAAGTCAACTGTGAACTTGTCCGGATCAGTGATGCCCAGAGCCTCGAGAGGAACAGCAATCTCGATCTCGTTGCCCTTGACGCTATACTGAACCTTGCTGACCTTCTCCCAGGACCAGCCTCCCAGCGATTTCTCAAGCTGAGCCTCGGTCTTGGAAGGAGCAGTCCTGTTGATGGCAAAATCAAAGCCTTCCCACGCAGTCTCGCCCGTGGCATGGAGGAACAGCTGCATCCACTGCGCATCGGAAGGATCGGTGATTTCGGAGCCTGTCTTCATGTAGAAGTAGATGTTCTTGCTGTCATTTGTAACCTTGCCCAGCTGCAGGTCATTGCGGCCAGTGTCATTGGTCAGGGTACCGAGGCGTCCCCAGCCGAAATGGTTCCTGTGGGAGACATCGCCTTTGTAGTCGGCGTACAGGGCCTTGACGTTGTCCCAGTCAGAGAACGAACCATCGATGCTGATGGCGTCCCTTGAGCTGAAGGTCGGGAGCTGGAGTGTACCCTTGAACTTTCGGATGTAGTTGACCATCATATAGTAGTAATTGTCTCCGAAGTCATCGGCCAGTGGCTCGATGTCCCGGCTGTACTCGTGGTTGTACTGGTCTACGAAGTAGGTGTCTCCGGCACCGACTAGACCCTTGCCGAGGAAGTTGCATTCGCCTCCTTTGGCTTTCTGCCTCTGTGCGGTCCACTCGTTCCAGCCGGTAAAGAACAACATCGTCGGATCCAGATTCATTGCGTTGTCGAACATGGCCTTGAAGAATATGCCCTTGCCGGAATTGAAGGTGGCCGGCTGCTTCTGGGACTTCGCATTGTAGCTTCTGCCGATGTTGGAGGAAGGATGGGTGGCAGGAAGCACACAGACGCATTCGTTCTTGCCATTGTGCTTTCCCGGCTTCTGGGGATAGAGTCCTCCCCAAGGCCACTTGTCTTCGCCGGTACCGTACCAGGTATCTGCTCCGTCGTTGTTCCAGGTGAACCAGGACTGGCGGAAGGTGAAGAAGTTCAGCTGCTCGGGGTCTTTGACGGCGGACCGGTCGGCAAGGATCAGAGGGCTATCCAGCCAGTTGTACCAGAGTTCCTTGTACAGGCCCTGGCTGTAGATTTCCTTGTAGAGATAATCCACCATTCCTTCGGCGTTGGCGCTTACCAGAAAGGCGAACTGCGGGGTGTTGCTCCCCTCTGCACGCATCTTGGTGTATTCCTCGCAGAGGACCTTTACTACCGGGAGATAGTGGTAGCCGTTGGTGACGTCGAAGAATATGGCGTCGACTCCGGCATCGGTCAGCATCTGCGCATGCTTGCGGATGACCCAGCGGTCATTGGCGACATAGTAGCCCAGCATCGGCTCGCCCCAGTGGTGCATTGCTACGAATGGACCATATTCAGGCTGCTTCGGATTTTCTGCAAGGAGTTTTTCGATGTCGTAGGGGCTCTTCGTGTCGGAGGCTGTCGGAGGCACGACGTCGTTGTTGTTGGCACCATGGTCATAGCCGTGGCATCCGTGCCAGAGGAAGTAGAAGATGGCTACCTGCTTCTTCTTGTTCTGGTTGGCATCCTTGTAGCCCGAGTTGTCCGGGTCGATGGTGTTGCCCTGTCCGTCGATTGCTATCCAGGTGAAAGGATTGACCTTTTCGTTGACAGGATAGACCGCTCTGGTGTCCTTTTTCTCATCCGTCTTGCCGGAATTGTCGTCCGTAGGATTCTTCTTGCATGAAGGTGAAAGAACCGCTGCCAGAAGCAATGTGAAGAGAATGGCTCTGCGTTTCATGATGATGCTTATGTTAGTATTTGAGTGTCACATCGAGCCAACGTCCTGAAAGACCTTCCGTTTCAAGCACGAGGTTTCCGTCCGAAAGGACTGCCCCCTTGACTGGCTTCTTGCCGAGCTTGACAGTTGCCTTTTTGGCTGCAAGAGGCATCGGAATGCGGACGGTGGTGTTGCCGTCAACGCGCACCCTGTATCTTGCGGCATCGCCGTCAACCTGCCCGAAAGTCAGGCTGACAGGGGTGTCAGCGAAGACATATTCAGTGCCGTCAATTGTCACCCTGTCGCACTCGCGTCCGTTGAATGCGGTGAGCCTGCCTTCGGCGTCGGTGTTGAAGGCCATGGTCCTTTTCCCTGAATATGTCACACTGTGTCCGTTGACCTTGAGGTCTTTAAGGTTGAGCATGTCAGATGGCATTGGATTGAGTTCAAGCATCTTCCTGTCGGCCTCTGCATCCCTTGCGAAGCCTCCGGTGCCCATTTCCCTGTGGGTGCGGTAGTGCTTGACGATTGCTGTGGCTCCGTTAGGGAAGCGTGAAGCGAAGCATTCTGTGGTTCTTGAGACGTAGGTCGGGTTGTCGCTGACATCGAATTTGCCGCTTGAAGGGTAGCTGCCCAGGGCGTTGAGGATTTCGAAGAGAGTCCTGGTCTCATACCCGAGGCTCTGGCTCTGGTCGTCGCGAGGGCGGAAACCGAAGAAGCAGACTTTGCCCTTGCCGAGTTTCCTGACTGCACCGACAGGTACCTTGTTGATTGTTGCAACGATTTCGACATCATCCTCAGCTTTTGCAATCGGGTAGATGCGGTCCGGCATCAGGTCTGTGAGGATGGTCTGGACCGGCACGTCCTTGAGGGCTCCGCTGAAGTGGATCTGGTTGCCGACTGCCATCTCGCCCATGTACTGGTCGAAGTTGTAGCGGACGCCGAAGAGTTTCTGCCACTGCTCCGAACAGTTGGATGCCTCAGAGTCGATAAGTGCCGGTGTGCTGAACCAGATGACGTTGCCGCCGGCCTTGGCGAACTTCTCCATCAGGTCGAGGAGACCCTTTTCAGGAAGCGGCTCGAACATCACCACAAGGGTGTTGTACTTCTTGGCGGCCACATGCAGCATGCCGTCCTCCCCGACCGAGCCCATCTCCATGAGTTTCCCGGCTGAAAGGTAATTTGAATAACCGTACTGGGTCATCCAGTTGCCGAACCGTTCCTCGACTGCGATTGTGCTCATCGGGTAAACGGTAAGGACCTCGATGTCACGGTGGACATAGCCGGTCATCAGGCTCATTGCCGGTCCCGGAGCTGCGCCGAAGGCCTCGTTGAGGTCGTTTTTCCAGGCGTTTGCCTCACCCGGAAGGCCCCAGGCTGCTGCATAGGCGTTCGGACGGCGGTTGATGACTCCGATTGAAGAAGCCATTGCGGCTCCGTAGTAGTCACGGTCGTACCAGCCGCATTCAGCAAAGTCGTTGCCGGTCGGCTCAAGGTACTCGCCCCACTTGAAATAGTCGTAGCAGGCTGCTGCCGCCTGATGGACGGTGTTGGCCCAGACGAAGTTGGAGGTGTACTCGTACTTCGCTCCGTATGGTTCGAGCTTCTCGGTGTCCCAGTCGTCGATGGTCGGGCTCTCAGCCCAGGATGCGTGTGCCCCGGTCGGGAATTCCTTGTTGTAGAGCTTTTCAGCGTAGGCTTTTGCGTCCTTGAAGAGGTCGACTACTCCGTGGTTGAGCATCTTGTAGTAGCGGTCGCGCAGGAGATAAGTCCTGTGGATGTCCTCAGGAGTCTCTCCCATCACGTACTGGACGTTGCGCACGGCGCGGGTGATCCCGGTCTCGTACGGTGCCCCGTAGACGAAGTAAAGCATGTACTTCTGGTCGAAGTCCTGTCCGTATTTTTCCTTGTACTTCCTGGAGAAGGAAGAAGTCAGGAACCTGTGGTTCAGCTGGCCGGCCTCCTGGTGGGAAAAATAGGCCCAGTCCTGCTGGATGTGCATCTCGTCGGAGTAGAAGGCATTGAGGTTGATGCCGTTGTTCTTGTACTTGTCCAGAAGGGCATGCATGAACGGGGTGGCATTGTCGGAGAAATAGTCCATCTCCGGGGTGTCATATTCAAGGAGCACCATGACATGGTCGCAGTCCTTGAACTGGTCGTTCGCTTCGCTGTACACCCTTAGTCTTCTTGCCGGGAGAATCATGTCGGCAGGGGAGTCGGTCTTGCCCTTGAGGCCGTAGCCGCCCTCCAGTCCGCCGAGATCCACAGTGTCGGAGGCCTCATAGAGGACGCCCGAGAGTTCGTGGATGTCATCCGGGTTGACTGCAATCCTGCAGGATGCTCCGAGAGCCTTCTGCTTGAAAGCAAAAGCCTTGACGTTTTTCAGGCTGACATTGACCTTGCCCTTGTTGTTGGTCCAGTTGATCTGCTCCCAGATGTCAACTGAGAACTTGCCGTCGGAGAGGTTCCTCCTGCCTACTTTGTAGGCAACCCATTTGCCGGTCTCGCCGGTCACGTTGCGGAACGCCGGTCCGAGCTCCAGCGGGCTCAAGAGGCTGAGCTGCAGGCCCTGGCCGTACTTGGCTGCAAAGTCGCTGATGAACTTGATGATGTTGACATATTCATCCTGGTCAGGGGTGAGGAGTCTCTCGGTTCCTGCCTGAGGGCGGTACTGCCTGAAGAATTCGTCAAAGGCGATGGTCAGTGTCGTGTGTCCGTTTTTCTTGCCTTCTTCGCAGATTTGACGGAGACTCATCTCGACGTGATTGAATCCGGTAGAGATGTCAATCTTCTTGTCAGGGTCAAGAAGGTCCCTGAGCTGCTGGTCACTTGTGAGGATGATTGTCCCGGCGGATGCCTGTACCGGAAGGGAAAGGATTGCCAGGAAGCACAAAAGGGCTTTGCAGATTCTTTTCATGTTTTGTTCGGGTATTTGTGTGGTTATTGGTTTTGAGTGGTGTAAAAATACGAAATTACATCCTAAATTTGCATTCTTTTGTGCAGAAATAACCTTATGATCTACCAAACTGAAAAGAAATTCAATCTCGCCTTCAATATCTTCCTTGTCTGCGGGATGTTCATAGCCGTCGCCCTGACGACAGCCTACAAGCTCCGCCAGCCGGATGTCAAGGCCTTCATGCTGCTTCTCGCAGGTTTCGGCTCACTGATGGGAGTGGTCAACACCGTGATGTCCGCCAACGGGCACATCCTTACCTTCCTCTTCGGATTCATCGACGTCCTGGTCGGTACCATCATCTATCTGGACAACGGAATATACGGCAATTTCGCCCTTCATGCCTTCTATTTCCTGCCGATGCAGGTTGTAGGCTTCCGGCAGTGGCGCCGCAGGGGAGCGGGCGAAAAGGGCGATGAAGGAATATCCCGGGTGCATGCACGCCGCCTCTCATCCCGGGAGTGGGTCTTCCTCCTGTGCGGTCTGGCTGTCCTGACCGCTGTGCTATACGGAATCCTGTCCGGAGTCGAAGGGCTCGCCTCGCGCGGAAATGGTGCGGGAAGCATCGACAGGAACAAAATATTCCTGGATTCCCTGGTCATGTCGCTGAATATCGCGGGACAGGTCCTGCTGTCCTTCGCCTTCGTCGAACAGTGGTATGTCTGGATTCTTGTAAATATCTCTTCCATTGTCCTTTGGTCGAATGCAATTGTCATTGGGTCGGGCTCCGGAAATGCTCCCGTAATGCTGTTCAAGTACGTGTTTTACCTGCTCAATTCCCTTAACGGATTGAGGATTTGGCTGAAACTCAGCAGGGCAGAGGGTTCAGCCGATTT
>JBJFDD010000244.1:0-1715 GCA_051889815.1 Candidatus Cryptobacteroides sp.
AGGGGATCAAATTCAAGGGGCTGTTCTACATATGCAATCAGGACGTCAACCTAGGGCAGTTCATGATGCAGTACGGACCGGCCGTCAGTATGGACATCCGCTATGACGAATCCTCAATGGAACATATATTCTACGTGAGCGACGGAAGGCTCTATACGGCAAGACTCAACCCGGCCTACACAGAACAGCTTGGATACGCCAGCATGTCGTATGATATGTTCATGTCCTACAGAAGCAAGGAACGTGCGCAGCTCAAGAATAGCCGCCACGCCAATCTGAAGCGACACATCGAGCAAAACGAGCGGCTTGAAGCAATCGCATCCGGCAAGGAAGGATTCCCTCAGCCTGAAAAGACCAGCCAGATAAAAGAGAATACCAGACGCGAAAAGGAAGCTGACAACATGGAGCATTCGATTTCCTCACTGATAGAGAAAGAGCCAATCAAGCCTGATGCTGACATTTCTACAATTGCTGGAGCGAATAAAAAAGCTTCAAAACAAAACAGTGCTGATGCTGCATATGACGATGAAGATCTTGACAGGCCTATAAGGGAAGAGGACCCTGATGCATTCAGGGAAGCTTTTCTGAAGAAGTACGGATACAAGAAATAAAGGAGAGACCAGTGTATGGAGTACAAATATCGCACCCTCAAGAACTATGACAGATTATATGATGACTATGATATTTCAGGGAACAACGCCGTGGAAGCAGAGTATGAAAGCATGGAGGATGTCAATCCTGACTATGCAGGAAATCCATTGATAGAGGCACTCCCCTTCTGCATGTCACAGGAGGAGCTTGCCATGAGCAATCTGCATATAATTCGCGTTCCAACCGAGAAGGAACTGAAGACCAAGCCCATTGAAAGACTCCTGAGCTCGGTATCAGCTCTAGACAAGCTGGTCATTCCGATGCAATGGCACTATGAGCTGCAGAGGGAGCTGTACTGGTGCATGTGTCGAGCCTACCTCAACCGAAAGCTTACATTTGATTCCGCAAGCTCCGGGTGTCCGGTTACATTTAGGGGAAATGAATCCGTTGAAAGATATCATATATACTCCCCTACGAGCGAAGGAAATGTCGGCTTTTCTGTCCTTGGGCTTTCCGGCTGCGGCAAGTCAAAGGCCGTAGAGCTGGCACTTTCCCACATTCCTCAGACCATCATTCACTTTTCTGGAACGCCTCAGCAGTTCATACAGGTTCCCTATCTTTACGTCGTACTTCAGAAGAGCAATCTTGCCGGACTCTGGAACGGTCTTGCCAGATCCCTTGACACGGCTCTTGGCAACGACATCAACCCTGTCTATTATCCGATGATGAAGAAGCTGAACCGTCTCAACGACAAGCTTGAGTATGCCGCTAGACTGTGCACGATATTCAAGGTCGGCGTCATCATCATTGACGAGATCGAGTTTCTGAAAACAGCCGTAAGAAAGGATACGTTCGAGGATCTACTGTCCTTCAACAACATGACGGGCGTTGCACTTGCCGTCGTAGGAACGAATGAATCCAAGAAGGAGCTCTTTCCCACATTCCAGATGTGCCGTCGATTCGGGCGGGATATTGATGCTTCCGAATACTGCAGGAACATTGAGGAATATAAAGACCTGATCAGACAGCTCAGCGAGTTTCAGTGGTTTTCCAAGGAGAAAGGATTCTCTAGCAAGGCAATCATCGACGCGATGTACAAGGAGTCGGGAGGGACAGTGGTCATG
>JBJFDD010000245.1:0-1709 GCA_051889815.1 Candidatus Cryptobacteroides sp.
TCCCAGGACAAGGACGGAGTGTGGACAATCGAGTGCGCCCGTCCTGCTCCCGAGCTTTATACCTATACCTTCATCGTGGATGGTGTCAGCACCCTTGACCCTTCAAATGTGTTTGTCCAGAGAGACGGCTCGCGCTATCTGAACGGAGTGCTCATCGAAGGGGGATATGCCAGCCAGTACAAGCAGAGTGAGAAACCGGGCAATCTTGAGCAGGTCTGGTATTATTCCGCAGAGAACGAAATGACCAGAAGGCTCTATGTCTATACTCCATACGGATACAGCCGGGACGACAGGAAAACGAAATATCCCGTGCTCTACCTGCTTCATGGCGGTGGCGGCGATGAGGATGCATGGGCAACCCTTGGAAGGACATGCCAGATACTTGACAATCTGATTGCTTCCGGAAAGGCCGAGCCTATGATTGTAGTGATGCCGAACGGCAATCCGGGCCAGTATGCCGCCCAGACACTCATGATTCCTGAAAAGAACATCGCGAAAAGCGGCGGGAATGCCTTTGACAACTACGCATCACTTGCCGGCGACATCGTCCCTTTCATCGACGGGAAATACAATACAATCCGCTCAAGGAAGGGCAGGGCAGTGGCTGGGCTTTCCATGGGAGGCGGTCAGTCATATTTCATTGCTTTCAGAAACGTTGACCTTTTTGCAAATGTCGGTATATTCTCGTCCGGTCTCATAGGTTCTTCAGCAATCGGAGGCCAGCCTTTCGACTGTGAAGCGCTATTCCCGGGCTCGATTTCCAACCCTGTCAGGTATAACAGGTTCGATGTCCTTTATCTCTCATGCGGCGAACAGGACAAACGTATTGAAGGAATGATGGATTTCCGCGACAAACTTCTCCAGGCCGGCTACAATGGAGTGGTCTGGGAGCAATTTCCCGGAGATCATGAGTGGTGCGTCTGGAGAAGGAACCTCAGCTCTTTTGTCCAGCTGATTTTCAAATGAAAATATATTTCAGGACGAAAAGGGCTGCAAGAGTGTACATGCCGGCAGAAAGCTTCCTGTGCCTTCCTCCGGTGAGGTTGAGGATGACGTAGCTGATGACTCCGAGAAGGATGCCGTCGGCTATGGAGTAGGCCAGGGGCATGGTCACGATGGTGATGAAGGCAGGAATGGCTTCGGAGAGGTCGTCAAGATGAAGTTCAGCAACTCCGCTGAACATCATTGTTCCCACGATAATCAGGACCGGGGCGGTAGCTGCGGCTGGCAATGCGAGGAAAAACGGGGAGAAAAACAGTGCTGCAATGAAGCAAATTGCGATTGTGAGCGATGTGAGCCCCGATTTTCCGCCCTGAAGCGCACCGGAGGTACTTTCAATAAATACGCATGATGCAGTGGTGCCGCAGACGGCAGAAGAGATTGTGCCAACTGAGTCTGCGATGAAAAGGCGTTTGATTCCGGGAATCTTTCCGTCTTTGCCGGCCATCCCTGTCTTGAGGCATACTCCGATGTCCGTTCCGGTCAGGCAAAGCATGTCGATGCAGAGGAATGACAGGACGGTGACAAGCATTTCCACGGACAGGATGCTGCTCCATTCAAATTTGAAAAAGATTGGGGCCATGCTTTCAGGAACTGATACAATTCCTTGAAAATGAGTGAGTCGCATCGGGATTCCAATGAGGGTTGTTGCAATGATTCCTGTCAGCATGGCGCCTGTTGTTTTCAGAATCACCAGGGTTCCTGTTATC
>JBJFDD010000246.1:0-6115 GCA_051889815.1 Candidatus Cryptobacteroides sp.
CCGGCCGAATGTCTGGTGGAAAAGAAGGTTTTCAATGTAGGACTTTCCTCCGTCGAGGTACACCCCGACAAGCCACAGGGTGCTAAGAATTGCGATTATGCCCCAGGTCCTGAATCCGAGGTACCGGCCGGTTTCCCTGCCTTTCCTTCGCAGCAGGAGGAAACACAGGATGGCAAGAGGCGGCATCAGCAGTCCTACCGGGCCCTTGGTGAACAGTGCCAGGAAAATCCAGACGGGCAGAAGGATGCTCTGCCTGCGGAAGTCGCCTTCTCCCGAGTACATCAGATGGAAAGAATGCAGGGCAAGGACAATGAACATCGCCATCAGCATGTCCATCCGGAGAAAAACGCTCATCCCAAGGAAGAGCGCAGAAGTCATGAGCATGAAGGCCGAGGCAGCCCGCTTCCGTGGATCTTCGAAGCGGGTCCATCTGTCCATCGTGCAGGTGATTACGATTGCCGGAACCATGGAGAACAGTGACAGGAGGAACATGCAGTGCCTACCTGCCAGAAGCCTGCACAGCATCACGATCCAGAGGTAGAGCGGTGGTTTGTCGGCATATTCAATGCCATGGTTGTAGAAAGCGAAGACATGCCCGTCGCGGATTGCTTCGTCGGCTATGCTCAGGTAGCGGAGCTCGTTCGAAGGGGTGAAGTCCCTCATGACCATCGTGGGAAGGAGGCAGACAACGGAAAACACCATTGCCGCCGCTACCGGGTACTTCTCAAAGATGCCTGATATGCCTGTTTTCTTCTTCATTCCGAAATTGTTGTACTTCTTCTGTCAGGTCCGTCTTGCCTGGGAAGTCTTGCCTGGGGCGTAGCGTCCTGCCTTTCGCGTATCTCATCCTATCTTTCACGGCCATGCACGATCTCCCGCCGGCCGATTACCAGGTTGCGGATGTAGGCAACCAGACCGAATGACTGTCCCAGGACCAGCACCGGGTCTTTCCGGAATATTCCGTAGGCGACAATTACTGATGACCCTATCAGGCTGGTGACCCAGAATCCGGCAGGCAGTTCCGAACTGTGCCTTTTCCTTGAATACAGCCATTGGTAGACAAACCTCAATGTGAATATTACCTGCCCCGCCGAACCGAATATCATGAGTCCCCAAGGTACCTCATCGTTGTGCAGGAACTTGTCCGCAAAATCGGTTCCGTTCCACATCAGAAGCAGGATTGCCACTAGAGGAGTCACGACCAGGACAGCCTTCACCACCGGTACAATCTTTTTCCACAATCCTTTCGCTCCAAGGTTCCACAAATATACATAATAAGAAATGATTTGCCCCAGGATTATTGCAAAGTCGTTCCTCAGTACTCCATAAAAGAACATGGTCCATGATCCGAGTACACTGAATATCCAATATCCCGATGGCGACTCATTATGTCTGCTCTTCTCCGAGCAGAGCCATTGGATGAGTGTCCTTGCGGTAAAGAATAGTTGCGCAAGGAAACCGATTGTGAAAACCACCCATGAAGGAATGTCGAAGTCCATCTTCTTTTAGTCCAGGTTTTTCTCCGAAACTGTGTACCTTATGTAGCGGCGGCGCATCCAGCGGTAGGCGAAACAGTCCTCCAAAGGGCCCAGGAAACGGTTGCAGAGGCTGAATTTCGACTTGCCTGCCGTGCGAGGGAAATGTCTTACCGGGACCTGTCTGTAGGAGCCTCCCTCCTGTAGGAGAATAAGGGCCGGCAGGAAACGGTGAAGTCCCTTGAACAGGGGCAGGCGCTTTGCCGCATCGGTCCGCAGCACCTTCAGCGGGCATCCTGTGTCGGTGGCCCCGTCGCCTGTCATCATCCTTCGGAACGAATTGGCAATCCTGGACTGGAGTCTTTTGGAGATGCTGTCCTTGCGGTCGGCCCGGATACCGGTCACCATCGTGCAGTTTCCTATTTCGGCCAGCAGGAGGTTGAAGTCTTCCGGTGTTGTCTGGAGGTCGGCATCGATGTAGCCCAGGTACTCGGATTCCGTGTAGTCGATACCTGCTTTGAGTGCCGCACTCAGTCCGGCATTCTTTGCAAAACTTATGTAGAAGAAGTCCTTGTTGCGGGAACAGGCCTGCCTGATTTCCTCCAGGCTTCCGTCCGAAGAACCGTCATTGACGAACAGGACGCATGTTTTCATCATGCATGACGGAAGAAAACCTGCCAAGGCCTTTTCCAGCTTCGGCATGTTTTCCTTTTCGTTGTACACAGGGACGATTATCGTAAAAGAGTAACCTGATGTGCTGTTGTCTGTTGTCGTCTGCATATTCATGAATCTTTCTTGATTGACGCATCGGTCGCTTTGATTTACAAAAATCATTCTTCATTAAGGCATGCCGGCTGCGGAAGCATTGATAAGGACATTATTCTGCACAATAAGGACATTATTCTGCACATACATAATTATCTTCCATGGAATTGCCGAAGCAATAGCCTCAGAGGGCCCGGCAAACGCAAGGGCATGGCCGTGGTCCGGAAACTTTATGCCGCGGGCTGCTGCGCCGGAGTGGAACTTGTTCCCGGTGTTCAGCAGGTATGGTTTTTGATTGTCTGGATAGCATCATAAACACAAATACATTGTTTGATGAAAACTTCAAAAATGGTCCGGGGTACGGTCCTGGCCGCTTCTGCTACATTTCTTGCATCTTGCTCTACCCAAATCAAGACAGAACAACTCGAAGGAATCTGGACCCAGCCGGTACCTGGCATGACGATTGTCCAGGGATTCGAACTAGGAAAGGACGGTTCAGCACGTTCAGTGAATATGGCAACTCTCCTCTATGATTCCTGGAAACTCGAAGGCCGTAACCTTATCCTTAATGGGACCAGCATCGGAAACCACACGGACTGCACTTTCTCGGACACACTTGAAATCATCAAAGCAGCAAACGACAGTCTCGTCCTCAGGAAAGCGGAACTAGTCCTTGAATACTCTAAATGCCTTTAGAAGACTCCGGTCTCTGGGCTGATTCTTCAGCCTATAGTCTTGCCGAAATCTCCGGCAACACCTGCTGTGGCGCTCTCAGAATTCGAGGTGGAAGCCGCGGCTTTTGAGCCGGTCATAGTTTTCTTTGTTGAAACGGTATTTTATCGGGTTCCGTGTACCCTTGCGTGGAGTGCCTTCGTCAACTTCCTGAAGAAATTCAAGGTGCTTCATCTTGTTTGCGAAGTTGCGGCGGTCGAAGCTCACGTCAAGGATTGACTCGTAGAGGTTCTGCAGTTGCGGGAGTGTGAATATTTCGGGAAGCAGGTCGAACCCCACCGGCTCGAAGTGGATGTCCTTCTTCAGCCGGTCTGTAGCCTTGCGGAGAATCTGTTCATGGTCGAAAGCCAGGCTCGGAATATCCTTCATGGAGAACCAGCCTGCTTTCTCGGCATCCGTGTCGGCCTGGACCTCTGTCAGCCTGACAAGGGCGTAGTGGGCGATTGTAATTACCCTTTCACGTGGGTCCCGATCCATCTCGCTGAATGTGCCGACTTCCTTGAAGTCCTTGACTGACAGGCTTAATCCGGTTTCTTCCTTAAGTTCTCTTGCTGCGGTGTGGGCAATGGTCCTGTCCTTGAGGATATTCATGAATCCGCCTGGCAGGGCCCATTCCCCGACAAACGCACCTTCACCTTCATGGGTCTCTTTGCCTCTTTTTATCAGCAGGACCTTCAACTCTTTCCTGTCATAACCGAACACCACGCAGTCTGCTGTCACTGCCGGATGGGGATATGTGTAGGAATATGTTCTTTCAGCCATAATATCAAGTGTTTGTTTTACGCAAAATTAATCATTGTTTTCCGTATTTCGAAAAATTATCGGTGATACTTCCATCGCCCCAAAGGCCGGAAGCCTGTTCTACCTGAATGTCAGGGCGAATTCCGTGCTTTCGCTGTCACTGTGGGTGAGGTCGAGCTGGCCGTTGTGGGCACGCATTATCTGCCGGGACAGGCTGAGGCCTATGCCGGACCCATCGCGTTTTGTGGTGTAAAACGGAATGAAAATCTGTTCCTGGGCTTGCAGGGAAATCGGGGCCCCGTCGTTGGATATTCTTATATAAGTCTGTTCTTCGGCGTCAATGCCCGCTGTGATGCGGATATTCCTCGCGCCGGCCTGCAGGGCATTCTTGATTAGATTGATCAGGATGCGGCTGATTTGGGATTCATCGGCATAGATGAGTATGTCGTCAGACTTTGCACTGTAGCTGCAGCTTGCTCCTGCATCTGCGCATTGTTCATGTGTCAGGTCAATCACTTTCCGGACAAGGTCATCGACCATCAGGGCTTTCTTGACCGGTCTTGCCACACCTGCAAGCTCCCTGTACGACTCGACAAAGCGGATGAGGTCCTTCGACGATGAGGAAATGGTCTCGAGACCGGCCTTTACATCTACTTCACGCTGTTCTTCCGGAATGTCGATGTAGTGGCTTAGGGCATCGCTGAGAGATGCAATAGGGCTCACCGTATTCATTATTTCATGCGTCAGCACCCGGATGAGCTTGCTCCACGATTCCTGCTCATTCTGCTGGCGGCGGCGCTCAACTATCCATTTGATGCGGTTGAGGGTTTTGTTGAATCTGGTGTTATCCGCGAACCGGAAATTGTATTCCCCGTCTTCAAAGGCATCAAGCATGTACTCCAGTTTCTTCCTGTCCTTCTCGTGAACCCACAATGCCGAAATTACGGCAGTCAGCACCACTGCCGCAATGACAATCAGTATGAGTTCCCAGACCGGCATCAGATGTCGTATTTCTTCAGTTTGCTGTACAGGGTAGGGCGGCTTATGCCGAGTTCCTTGGCCACAAGGGTCAGATTCCCGTTGCAGCGGGCCATTGCTTCACGTATGGTCCTTTCCTCGGCTTCGTCGAGAGTCTGTTTTTCGCCCTGGCCGGTCACCGGATGCTGTCTGCACTCAAGCGAGAGGTCTGCCGGCATGATGCTGTCGCTGTCAGACAGTATCACGGCTTTCTCGATGGTGTTCTGAAGCTCCCGGATATTCCCGCTCCAGAAATGCGAAGCCAGGAGTTCTGCCGCTTCAGGGCTGATTCTGCATGCGCTGCGACGGTATTTCCCTGCGAATGTCGTGAGGAAGCGCCCGGCAAGCGGCAATATGTCTTCCGGACGCTCGCGCAAGGCAGGCAAATGAATATGCAGGGTGTTGATCCGGTAATACAGGTCTTCCCGGAAACGGCCTTCTGCAACCATCTTTTCCAGATTCATGTTGGTGGCGCAGATGAGACGTATGTCAATAGGAATCTGTTCCGCGGAGCCCACCCGGCAGATTGAGCGGTTCTGCAGGGCGCGAAGGAGCTTTGCCTGAAGGTGCAATGGAATATTCCCGATCTCATCAAGAAAGAGTGTGCCTCCGTCGGCCTGTTCGAACTTGCCGATGTGGTCCGTGTGGGCATCCGTGAATGCTCCTTTTACATGGCCGAAGAGTTCACTTTCGAAAAGGGTTTCTGTGATGGCTCCGGCATCTACGCAGATCATCGGCTTGTCCTTCCTATGGCTGAGGATGTGAATCTGTTTTGCGAGCACGTCTTTTCCGGTCCCGTTCTCTCCCGTGACAAGTACTGTCGCATCGGTTGGGGAGATTTTTTCCACCGTCCGGCGGATTTGCGCCATTGCAGGACCGGTTCCCCAGAACATCCCGTCAGCACCGTCACTTTCTTCATCACCCCTTTTTCGCCGTCCACCCGACTTCCGGGCAATGGCAGCATCCAGTGCCGCATTGAGGGATGAGAGCAGCTTCTCATTGTTCCAGGGCTTGACGATGAAGTCGAAGGCCCCCCGTTTCATCCCCTCTACCGCAAGTGCGATGTCGGCATAGGCGGTGAATAGGACAATCTGCACATCGGGATACATCTTCTTGAGCTCGCCCGTCCAGTAGAGACCTTCATTTCCCGTGTTGATGTCCGTGTAGAAGTTCATGTCCAGCAGGACTACATCTGGCTTGAAACTCTCCATGGCAGCGACAATGGTCTTCGGCGAAGCAATAAGCTCAACCTGCCCGAAATGTGCGGGCAGGAGTATCTTCAGGGCACTTCTTATGCCCTGGTTGTCATCCACTACAAGAATTTTTCCGCGTTTCATTTCAAATTCAAATACCTGCCCCTGAACCAAATCCTGAAAATAGGGTCG
>JBJFDD010000247.1:0-6101 GCA_051889815.1 Candidatus Cryptobacteroides sp.
GAAATGCCTTCCAGAGGCCATTCCGGTTGGCATTTTCCCGGGAAGAAGAGTAGAATTATTCAGAAATACGATGGCAAAAATGAACGCGCCGCACTCCGGAAAGGAAGTGCGGCGCCTCATGATTCCAGCCAGGAATATGGCTACTAGTAGAATACCACGTTCTTGTGCTCAATTGCAGAAATCAGGGAGTTGGCAAGCCGGCTGACTCCGAAACGGAAATACTCCGGGCACAACCACGCGTCCCCGAGAATCGACTTTGCAATCATATAGTAACTGACAGCGTCCTTGGCATTGGAGATGCCTCCTGCTGCCTTGAAGCCTACCTTCCTGCCTGTTGCAGCATGATACTTGCCTATGCACTGGCACATCACATAGGCGGCAACCGGGGTGGCATTGACCTGGACCTTGCCGGTGGAAGTCTTGATGAAGTCGGCACCCTCTTCCATTGCAAGGAATGAGGCCTCGGCAATCCTTTCGGGAGTCATCAGAAGGCCAGTCTCGAGAATGACTTTTAGTACAATCTTCCTGCCGACCTTGGAGCCCGAGGCATCGACAGCTTGACGCATGGCACGTATCTCAGCCCTCGCGGACTCATAGTCACCGCACATGAAAGAATTGAGAGCCAGTACAATGTCTATCTCATCCGCACCGTTCTCGACGGCGAGTTCGCATTCCCTCACTTTCACCTCAAGATAACTTTGGGATGAAGGGAAACAGCCTGACACACAGGTGACATGAACACCGCTCCCGGCAAGACCGCTCCTTACCGTCTGGGCGAAGTTCGGATAAACACAGACCGATGCAGGCAGAGGATACTGAGGATATTCAGTCATGAAAGAATTGACCTTCCCGACAAGTTTCCCTACCGTCTGCGGGGTGTCCTCAGTGCGCAAGGTGGTGAGGTCCATCATTGACAGGCATCTGACGAGGACGTCTTCTGAAGCCATATTGTCAATGTTGGCGGCGATGACATCAAGGCTCTTCGAAATCCCTTCAGAATCTGGAGTATATCCGTATTTTGCAAGTAAAGTTTCCATAATCTATCTCATTTTGAACTTATTATTTCATAATTTGACTTCTAGCCCCGGATCTGGACATTGTAGCCTTCCTCGATGAGAGGCCTGAGCAGGGAGGCCATCTGGTCGGCCGTGAATTTTGTCAGTCCTGAAGCAGGAGCTTCGCGGTCAAGGGTGTATGCCATGATCTCTCTCGGAGAAACCCTGCGTACGATATCCATCCAGGAGGAGATCTGGCCGGGATCCGAAGAATCAAAATCCTCCGATTTCAGGAACATTGTCTGAAGAACGAAATCCCCCTTGAAACGTTCAAGGTTTCTGACGACCTCTTCAACATGGTAACTGCCCTGGGGCTGATTGATTCTTGCGACAGCATCATCAGTGGGTGCATCCAGTTTAAGGATAGGGTTGTCCACCTTCCTGAGGGCCTCGAACACTCCGGGGTCCCCGAGCCTGGTTGCATTCGAAAGAACGGACACCTTGGCTGCCGGAAAATATTCGTCCCTGAGAGAAAGAGTCAGGTCCACCATACCGGCGAAACAAGGATGAAGGGTTGATTCACCGTCTCCGGAAAAGGTGATGGAATCGACAGGAATGCCTTTTTCCAGGCAGTTGCATAGATTCTGCCTCAAAGCTTTCTCCAGATCGGCCACAGTCGGCAGTTTCTCGTCCGTACGCCCGTCCCTGTTCCATCCGCACTCACAATAGATGCAATCAAAATTGCACAGTTTGCCCTTCCTCGGAAGCAGATTGATTCCGAGTGATGAGCCGAGCCTTCTGGAGCGGACAGGGCCGAATACCAATTCTTCACGCATCATTTTCTTTCCCTTTTCGGTTTCCTTCCGGCTTTGTGTGATTCAGGACTCCCCTGACCGGAGCCGGGCTCATTGTCGAACTGCTCGAAAGAGACCTTTCCATCCTCATCCTCCACCACCTGGATCTTGGTCTTCTCGACAGATGGGAAACGGCCTGCCGGGGCAGGTTTGAATCCTCTACGGACAGGCTGGGGCACCTCTGCATGGCTCTCCCCGGCATTCTCGTCAGCGGTCTGCCGAAAAGACTCTTCTTCACCATCCTTTCCGGAAATGCCAGAGAGCAGGCTGTCAGCACAGAATCCGGTTGAATCGGCAAACACCATTCCCGGTCCACGGAACATCGTGTCAGCAACCACCGGCTTAGGGAAATAGACCCCGTCTGAGTTCCTGACCATGTCCACGGTATCAGTCCTTGAGACAATCAGGAACAGATTCTCGTACAGGAAATAATCCTTAAGCATCCCGGACCTGATGATCCCGGCAATCGAATCAGCCCTATGCCTGAGCATTTCCCTCTTCCGGATTGATCTTTTCATGGCAGCCGTCTCGGTCTCCAGGCTCTTGGCGACTCTCCCGACCATCTCAGCATAGCGTTGAGGATCATTCAGAAGATGATCGACAGTGTTGAGATAGTCGCTGTAGGTGTACCCGTACTTTTCGAATATCGGTTCATAGAACCAGGATGTGTCTGCCGAAGGTCGCTTCTCCGGACAGGTCTTGATCCATTCGTCCGCGAGGAACATCTCACGGTAGATCTTCTCCATCTTCGAGGCAGGAATGACTTTGGGGCCACGCGAGCAACCGACACTCCCGCAAAGGAGTGCCAGCAGCAGGAAAAGACAGGATATCGGACGTTTCGGCATGTCGGTTCCGGAAATACTGCTATCTCAAGGCGGCACCGTAGCCATTGACGAAGGAGGACAGGATCTTGTCCATTATCCTCTCGACATCGGCATCGGTAAGAGTCTTTTCAAGGTCCTGGAGGACAAAGCCCATAGCATACTGCTTCTTGCCCTGAGGAATCTTGTCGCCCCTGTAGACATCGAAGAGCGTTACCTGCTTGAGCAGTTTCTTCCCGGCACGGAAGGCGCTCTTGTAGAGATCTGAATATGCGACATTCTCATCAAGCAGCAAGGCCAGGTCCCTGCGGACTTCCGGATACTTCGGCAATTCCCTGAACGCCACCTTGTCCCTCTTCACGAGCAGGAAGAGGGCCGGCCAGGAGATTTCGGCAACAAAGACAGGCTGCCTGACATCAAACTTCTTTGCAAGTGCGGGAGCCACAGTACCGAGCACGGCGAGCGGAATATGCTGTCCCGGGAGAGAATATTCAATTCCTTCAGCGAATATGTCGGAAGGGGCTGGTTTGGCATCAAGCTGGTTGATGTCCGCACCGAAACGGCGGAGCAGCAGGTCCACATAACCCTTGAGCATGAAGAATGAACTCTTTTCCGGTGTGCGGTTCCATGATTTCGGGGACTGTCCCGTAATGCAGAGCGAGAAGGCAGAATGCTCTGAATATGAAGCCAGCGTCTTGCCGTCCTGCCGAGGGTCACGGCTGTAGACAGAACCATATTCAAAGATCTTCATGGACGGAACCTGCCTGTTGCAGTTGTACGCAACCACTTCAAGGGCATTGAATATGAGGTTCTGCCTCATCACGTTGAGGTCGGAACTGAGAGGATTGACTATCGTTACGCAATTTTCCTCAGGGTATGTCGTGAGCCCCTTGTAGTAGGCGCCCCTGGTCAGGGAATTGTTCATCACCTCGACAAAGCCGTTTGCGGCAAGGAAGTTTGAGATTCCGTTGCGGATTGCCTCCGGCTCAGGAGAAGGAGTGGCGTTGACGCTCATCTTCATGTGCTGTGGAAGGGCGATATTGTTGTAGCCGTAGATCCTTAGAATCTCCTCGACGACATCGCATTCCCTGGTCACATCAATCATATAGCTTGGAGCGGCGACAACCGAACCACCGGAAGTCTTGCTGATGAATTCGTAATTGAGGGCCCCAAGAATCTTCTCGATAACTTCGGCGCCGAGCTGCGCACCGACGAAACGTCCGATACGGGCATAGTCAAGTTCGATGACTTTCCTTTCAATCTTGACAGGGCAATACTCCTGCATCCCTCCTACAATATGCCCTCCTGCGACTTCGCAGATGAGAAGGGCGGCGCGCTTCAGGGCATATTCACAGACCAGGGGGTCTGCACCCCTCTCGAACCGGAAGGATGCGTCGGTCTGCAAGGTGTGCTTCTTTGAGGTCTTGCGGATGGAGCCCGGGTCGAAATAGGCGCTCTCGAGGAACACGTTGACCGTCGAACCGGTAACTCCGGAATCCTCGCCACCGAAGACTCCCGCGATGCACATCGGGCCTTCAGAATCCGCAATGACAATATCGGTGGAAACAAGAGTCCTTTCGACTGAATCAAGAGTGACAATCTTTTCGCCTTCTGCAGCCCTCCGGACTATGACATTGCCACCCTTGACTTTGTCGGCGTCGAAGGTGTGGAGCGGCTGTCCGAGTTCGAAGAGGATGAAGTTGGAAATGTCCACTACATTGTTGATAGGCTTCAGGCCGATTGACATAAGCTTCTTCTGGAGCCATTCTGGAGAAGGTCCGACCTTGACACCCTTGATGGTTGCACCGGTGTAATGCGGTGCTGCAGAGGAGTCCAGAACTTCTATCGGCATCGCCTCGCCCTCTCCATCCTTCCACGCTTCGATTGAAGGCATGCTGAAAGTACAAGGGATGTCGTGGGACAACATCCAGGCATGGAGGTCGCGTGCCACTCCGATGTGGGAGGCAGCATCGACACGGTTGGCTGTGATTTCATATTCAATGACGGCTTCCGTCTTCAGGCCGAGGTATTCCCTGGCAGGAGTTCCGATGACGGCATCCTCCGGAAGGACCATGATTCCGGCATGGTCGTTGCCGATTCCGAGTTCATCCTCGGCGCAAATCATTCCGAAAGACTCCACCCCACGGATCTTGGACTTCTTGATCTTGAAGTCCCCGGGGAGCACTGTGCCGATGCGCGCGAAAAGGACTTTCTGGCCGGCAGCAACGTTCGGGGCGCCACAGACCACGGTCAGAGGCTCACCGCTTCCGTCATCAACCTTCGTGATGTGAAGATGGTCGGAATCAGGATGCGGATCACACTCCAGTACACGGGCGACGACAACCCCGGCGAGTCCCCCGGGAATTTCCTCCTGCTCTTCGACTGAATCCACCTCGATTCCTATGTCGGTCATTGCATCAGCTATCTGCTGCGGAGTGAGGTCCGAAACAAGATAGTCTTTAAGCCAATTGTAAGAAAGTTTCATATATGTCTTGATTTACTTTTCAATATCCTCCCTGGAGAAAATCGAGGAGACGAACTCCTTCCTGTCAAAGACTTTCAGGTCTTCAACACCTTCTCCGACTCCTATGAATTTGACGGGCACCTTCAGCTGGTCCACTATTCCGATGACCACGCCTCCCTTGGCGGTTCCGTCAAGTTTGGTGACAGCAAGGGAAGTGATGTCGGTAGCTCTCGAGAACTCCCTTGCCTGCTGGTAGGCATTCTGGCCGGTGGATGCATCCAGCACAAGCAGGACCTCATGCGGAGCATCCGGAATGACTTTCCGCATCACATTGCGGATCTTGGTCAACTCATTCATCAGGTCGGTCCTGTTGTGGAGACGCCCGGCAGTATCGATCAGCACCACATCAACATCCTTGGCAACAGCGGACTTTACCGTGTCGAATGCCACGGAAGCAGGATCGGAGCCCATACCCTGTTTGACAATGAGCACTCCAGCCCTCTCCGCCCAGATTTCAAGCTGTTGGACGGCAGCTGCACGGAACGTGTCGGCGGCTCCTATCATAACCTTTTTGCCCATTGCCTTGTAACGGGCGGCAAGTTTGCCTATGGTAGTAGTCTTTCCGACTCCGTTCACTCCGACAACCATCACGACGAGAGGTTTCTTCCCCAAATCGAACGGTTCTTCGGAAGAAACAGCCCCGTCAACATCGAGAAGAGCACCGATTTCATCATGCAGCATGTCCACAAGTTCGTCAAACGAGACATATTTGTCTTTCTCGACACGTTGCTCAAGGCTGTCAACAATCTTCAGGGTAGTCTCAACGCCTATGTCAGAAGCGACAAGTGCCTCCTCGATGGCATCGAGGACAGAGTCATCGATTCTGGATTTGCCGACAATGGCTTTTGACAGCCTCTGGAAAAAACCATCCTTTGTCTTCTTTATGACTTTGTCAAACAGTCCCATA
>JBJFDD010000248.1:0-1703 GCA_051889815.1 Candidatus Cryptobacteroides sp.
CACGGATCTGCCATCCGGATCTTGCCCGGGCCAGTAACTTTGATATGGTCCGCATTATTTGCCTGGATCAGAGGAAGATTCACGAAAAGGCAATGAGTCCAAGGACAGTTCGGAATATCGAAGTCGTGACCGAAAGCGGGCACATATTCATAGTCCCTCATGTCGTAGGACTGCCACAGGATGGCATTCCCTTCGATGTGCAGTTCGACATTGCTCTTCAGGTGGATATTTGTCGCCACATAGCGCCTTCCCTGAGGTGTATCGTCACCAGGGAGCACAACTCTTCCGCCTCCTGAACTGTTGCAGGCATCGATTGCCTTCTGGATTGCCTTCGTGTCATCAGTAAAGCCGTCTCCCTTCGCACCGTAACGGAGGACATTGAAATCCTTGTCCGGAAGAACGAAATGATAGGGGTTCTCGCAGAAATCCCTCCAGTTCGAGATGTAGAACGGCTTGTCGACCGGTTTGGTGTTGCCATCGGCATCCTGGAGGACTGCCAGGAACCGGGAACTCAGATGAGTCATCCTGCCTCCAAGCCTGGCATTGGGGAGATCTGCAATTTCAAATGAAGCGGCAACAGGGCACTTGCAGAGCAGTTCGAGGGACTGCACCGGAGCACCTTCCTTCGCAAGCGGATATTCGTAGATACAGATTGATGAATATGCAGGAAGATCATCCTCATTTATGCTGCCGCAGATCCGGACATTCTGGTTGTCGGCCGTGCAGGACTCCACCTTGCCTGCATATTCAATGATCGGTTCCTCCCTTTCGAAGCGGATCTGGTCGATTATCCACTTTCCTCGCCTGGAGTCAAGAGGAGTGATTGAGAATGACTTGAGATTGCCGGTAGCCTCCGGACAGTCGGAGATGTTGAAGTAATAGGCTTTCATCCCGCTGCGGGGCTCTATTTCGAATTCCTTGCTGCCCTGCGCTTTGTCGGTAGTCCAGTCGAGCCGGACCCTGGAAGCGCTGCTCCTGTTGGACATGACGACGAAGAAGGTGTTGCGCTGGGCATAGAAATTCGCCACACTGTTGCCAAGAGGCGGACTGAGAGTTCTGTTGCGGCTTCCGGTCAGGTCGCAGGAAACAAGCGGCGAGCCTTTCCTGAACTTGTACACAAGGGCATCATTCTTCCAGTCAACCTTACCGGAGGACTGGCTGAAGACCTCCTCCGATCCGGAAATCATAAAGGCCAGGTCCATCGGCTTTCCGAAACGGAGCCCGTCAATCACGTAATCACGTCCGTTGTCCCAGTTCCCTTCGGCATCACACATCAGTGAAATCTCAATCTTTTCTACCCTGTCGACCGGTTTGAGACCGGTGAAGTCGAACATCACGTTCCTCCACAGGCCGGGAATAATCTTGGCTGTTCCTTCGGCGAAGGTACCGCGGCCGTAGAGACGCATCCTGACATACTGGTCGCGGTCCGGTCCCTGCTGGGTGAAGATCATGAACTGGGCAACCGGGCGGTCACTGAAATCCTCCGGTGCATCATAGATTCTTGTGACTGTCTTCCACTCCCTTGCAGGGATTCCTGTCTGCGGAGCGATGTACAGGACTGAGTTTCCCTGATGAGGACGGATGTGGAGTGCCGAGGCGTCGTCGGCGGACAAAGTCAGCCTTTCGCCGGCAGTGAAACCGTCGAGGTCTGGAGTCTCGAAACCGGCTACAAGCGTGTCCTGCATGATGGAGATTCTGTTGCT
>JBJFDD010000249.1:0-1702 GCA_051889815.1 Candidatus Cryptobacteroides sp.
ACGATGTCCGGAACGACATATTCATTGAAGGCGGCAGGATTGCAAGGGTTGCTCCCGCAGGGACTATTTCAGCTCCTGACGGTACGGATGTGATGGACTGCAGCAGGAAAGCGGCTGTCCCGGGTTTCGTGAACATGCACACGCATGCCGCCATGTCCCTCATGAGGGGCATAGGTGAGGATATGGTCCTCACGGACTGGCTCGACCACATCTGGAAGATAGAATCGAACCTGACCGACAAAATCGTCCGTTGCGGTACTGAAGTCGCGGTCCTCGAGATGCTCCGTACCGGAACGACGATGTTCAACGACCAGTACTGGTTCTCGACTGCAGCCCAGAAAGCAGCATCCTTGATGGGAATCCGCAACGCGATGTCCTATGTCTTCCTGGACCACCTGAATCCGGAAGAGGCCGAAAGGGAGAAAGACCAGTGCGTCAGGATGCATGCCGAAGCGGAGAAATGGGACAGCAGCTCAATCTTCACCATCGGCATCCATGCAATATATTCAGTAAGCGAGCCTCTCATCCTCTGGGCGACTGAATATGCCAGGAAGCACAAACTGCGCATCCACATCCATGTGGCCGAATCGGAAAAGGAAGACCTCGACTGCAAGGCCGCACACGGAGGACTCTCCCCTGTGGAATATCTCGAAGAGCTCGGTGTACTGGGACCGGATGTAATCGCCGCGCACACCCTATGGCTTTCGGACAAGGACATTGAGATTCTGGGCAGGCACAAGGTCAACTGTGTCCACAACATCAATTCCAATGCAAAGCTTTCTTCCGGCTACAAATTCAAGTGGAAGGAACTGGCCGAGGCTGGAGCCAATGTCTGCATCGGCACCGACGGTTGCGCGTCATCGAACAACCTGGACATGCTGGAGGCCATGAAGACCACCGCCATTTTCCAGAAAGCCTGGAGAAAGGACCCTTCCGCCCTTCCTCTGCGCACCCTGATGGACATGGCGACAGCCAACGGCGCTGCAGCCTTCGGGCTCCGCACCGGCCGGATCGAGGAAGGGTATGACGCCGACATCCTGGTTGTCGACACGGACAACACCTTCTTCCTCTCCCCCGGACCTTTCCTGGCGAACTTCATCTATTCCGCGCACAGCGACTGCGTGGATTCTGTAATATGCCGGGGCAGGTTCCTGATGAGGAACAGGAGAGTGGAAGGCGAGCGGGAAATCCTCGACAGGGCGCGGGAAGTGCTGGAAAGCATCTTATAGGAAAAAAAGAATCTGACTTTCAGTTATTTATCAATTAACAACAATCACCATTGAATATGGATCCAAGAGCAGAAAGAATCTATACAGCGGCCGACTATCTCAAAAGTCAGCTCGGAGAGTTGAAACCAAAGGTCGGAATCGTCCTCGGAAGCGGACTGGGCAAACTTGCCGAAAGCATCAGCAATCCTCTCACTATACCGTACAGGACAATTCCCGGTTTCCCTGTGTCAACCGCCATCGGGCACAAGGGCAATTTCATTGTCGGTGAACTGGGCGGGAAAACTGTCATTGCAATGCAGGGCAGAATCCACTACTACGAAGGCTATCCGATGGAACTGGTGACCCTTCCGATACGTGTGATGAAGGTCATCGGCATCGAGTACCTTTTCGTCTCCAATGCCGCCGGAGGAGTCAACTTCGACTACCACGTGGGAGACCTGATGATCATCAAGGACCACATCAACCAGTTGCCG
>JBJFDD010000250.1:0-6089 GCA_051889815.1 Candidatus Cryptobacteroides sp.
AGCGAAGGAAAAGAGAGGAATGGAAAGAACTGCCAGCAGGACAGCGAAATAGAGTCTGGACTTCATATCTAATTCATTTGGTGAGTCGGTTTTGTAAAAGTAACACTTTTTTGTGGATTTCAATAATATTATGGATTGTAACCGGAGTTTTCCTCCCGTGTCCTTTATCAGGACGGGATATCGGATGTCGTTGTGTATTAAAACGATAAACCATGAAATATGCTTTGCATATTCCAAAAAGATTCCTACTTTTGGCAACGATTTCAGTTTGTAAGCAGAATTAAACCGACATCAATATGCTGAACATTTCAGTCGTCATTATTTCCCTAGTGGTCCTCGTGCTAAAGTCCCGCGGACTGAAAGGGTGTATCTGAACATGAACAGGCAAGACATTCAATAAACCCCTTCTCAGTCCCACGGAGCGAGAAGAGGTTTTTTTTATGAAACACAACAACTCTGACAGATATGAAGAACAAACTCCGCAGTGCGGTAACATTCGAAGGCAGGAGAATGGCAGGAGCCAGGGCACTCTGGATGGCAAACGGGATGAAACCGGAAATGGTCGGAAAACCGGTCATCGCCATTGTCAATTCATTCACCCAGTTTGTCCCGGGGCACACGCATCTCCATGAAGCCGGCCAGCTGGTAAAGAAAGAAATCGAGAAACTCGGCTGCTATGCTGCCGAATTCAATACCATAGCCGTGGATGACGGAATTGCCATGGGACACGACGGTATGCTCTATTCCCTTCCATCAAGGGATGTCATAGCCGACAGTGTCGAGTACATGGTCAATGCCCACAAGGCCGATGCGATGGTCTGCATCAGCAACTGTGACAAGATCACTCCCGGAATGCTGATGGCGGCGATGCGCCTGAACATTCCAGCAGTCTTCGTGTCCGGTGGTCCGATGGAGGCCGGAGTTTCCGGAAAGGAAAAGCTCGACCTCATCGATGCCATGGTACGCTCGGCCGATTCTTCAGTCAGCGACGAGGATGTCGCCAGGGTCGAGGCTGCCGCCTGCCCTACCTGCGGAAGTTGCTCGGGGATGTTCACCGCGAATTCGATGAACTGCCTGACAGAGGCTATTGGCCTGTCGCTTCCGGGCAACGGAACCGTCGTTGCCACCCACAGGAACCGCAAGGCGCTGATGGTGGATGCTGCACGCCTGATTGTCAAGAATGCTTTCGCCTACTATGAGAAGGGTGACTCAAGCGTCCTTCCGCGCAGCATCGCGACCCGCAAGGCCTTTCTCAATGCGATGACACTTGACATCGCGATGGGAGGCTCAACCAACACGGTCCTCCATCTTCTTGCAGTAGCCCACGAGGCCGGGGTGGATTTCAGGATGTCCGACATCGACTCTCTCTCGAGGAAGGTTCCGTGCATCTGCAAGGTTTCCCCGAACACTGCCAAATATCACATCCAGGATGTGAACCGTGCCGGAGGCATCATCTCCATCCTCAAGCAGCTCGCTGACGCCGGTCTTGTCGATGTCTCGGCAAAGAGAGTTGACGGAATGACCCTCAGGGCGGCCATCCGGAAATATGCCCTCGAAAGCGAGGCCTGCCTTGACAAGGCCAGGAAGATATATTCAAGCGCACCCGCCGGAGTCCGCACCACTAAATTGGGCGGCCAGTCCTGCTGCTACACTGAGTTCGACACCGACAGGCAGAATGGCTGCATCAGGGATGTCGCCCATGCCTACACAAAGGATGGCGGCCTGTCCGTGCTGAAGGGCAACATTGCACAGGATGGCTGTGTCATCAAGACTGCCGGAGTGGACGAGTCCCTTTGGAAGTTCTCCGGACCGGCAAAGGTCTTCCATTCCCAGGAGGCTGCCTGTGACGGCATCCTGGACGGAAGCGTGAAGAGCGGGGACGTCGTGGTCATAGTCTATGAAGGCCCTAAAGGAGGACCGGGCATGCAGGAAATGCTCTATCCTACCTCCTACATCAAGTCAAGGCACCTGGGCAAGGAGTGCGCCCTGATTACTGACGGCCGTTTCAGCGGAGGAACTTCAGGCCTGAGCATCGGCCACATTTCTCCTGAGGCCGCAGCCGGCGGAAACATCGGCCTTGTGCGCGACGGGGACATCATTGAAATCGACATTCCTTCCCGTTCCATCAATGTCCGCCTTTCTGAAGCGGAACTCGAGGGAAGAAGGAAGCTGGAACTCTCAAGGGGTGACAAGGCTTTCACTCCGGACCGCGACCGTCAGGTCTCCCAGAGCCTGAAGGCCTATGCATCGATGGTCAGCTCAGCGGACAAGGGGGCGGTCAGGATCCTGAAGTAGCCCCGGTCCCTTTTCATCCAATCAGACAGAACAACTTTAACAGATAGAACAAAAGACATGAACGATTCTTCAAAGAAGATCACCGGCTCGGAAGCCCTCCTGAACGCTCTGGTTGCCGAAGGTGTGGACACCATCTTCGGTTATCCGGGCGGGGCGATAATGCCAGTCTATGACAAGCTCTATGACTATTCGGACAGGCTCCATCATATTCTTGTCCGCCATGAGCAGGGAGCAATCCACGCCGCACAAGGCTATGCCAGGACAAGCGGCAAGCCTGGTGTCGTACTCGTGACTTCCGGACCAGGGGCCACAAATGTCATCACCGGAATCACCGATGCGATGATGGACTCGACACCTGTTGTGGTGATTGCCGGCCAGGTGGCCGCCTCTGCACTCGGAACCGATGCTTTCCAGGAGACTGACCTTATCGGCCTGACCATGGCCATCACAAAGTGGAACTACCAGATCCGCCGTCCGGAGGATGTTGAGTGGGCAGTCTCACGTGCCTTCTACATCGCTTCGACCGGAAGACCGGGTCCTGTGGTGCTTGATTTCACGAAGAACTCCCAGGTGGGACTGACCGAGTCCGCTTTCGAAATCTGCACCTCGATTGACAGCTACAACCCCGAGCCGTCATTTTCCGATGCGAAGATTGATGCTGCGGTCGAACTCATCGACTCCGCCAGAAAGCCTTTCGTAGTTTTCGGCCAGGGAGTCATCCTCAGCAACGCAGAGAAGGAACTTGCGGCTTTCCTTGACAAGGGCGGAATCCCTGCCGGCTCCACTCTGCTTGGCCTGAGTGCCCTGCCTTCCGACAATCCGCACTACAAGGGCATGATCGGAATGCACGGCAACATCGCCCCTAATGTCAAGACCAACGAATGCGATCTCCTGATTGCCGTCGGAATGCGCTTCGACGACAGGGTCACCGGCACTGTGGACACCTATGCCCGCCAGGCCAAGGTCATCCACATCGACATCGATGCAGCCGAGATTGGAAAGATCATTCCGGTGACAGTGGGCATACGCGGCGACGCGAAGAAGGTGCTCGACGCCATCATCCGCAAGATGAAGCCTGCTTCCCACAAGGAATGGGAGGAGAGTTTCGATGAGCCTTACAGAATTGAATATGAGAAAGTCATCAAGCCGGAAACCGCACCGCTCGAGGGCTACATCAACATGGGCGAGGTCGTCAGGACCGTCGCTGAAGTCTCCGGAGGCAATGCTCTTGTCATAACCGATGTCGGCCAGAACCAGATGATCGGTGCGAGATATTCAAAATACAACAGGACCAGGAGCCTCCTGACCTCGGGAGGACTGGGCACGATGGGCTTCGGTCTTCCTGCCGCCATCGGCGCAAAGGTTGCCGACCCGGGAAGGCAGGTGTGCCTGTTCGTGGGTGACGGAGGCCTGCAGATGAACATCCAGGAGCTGGGAACCATCATGCAGGAGGGGCTCGGCGTGAAGATTGTGCTGATGAACAACAACTGGCTTGGTAATGTGCGCCAGTGGCAGGAACTCTTCTTCAATGAGAGATATTCACAGACCAGGATGCTCAATCCCGACTACATGGCAATCGCAGGTGCCTATGGCATCAAGTCCCGCATCGTCGAGGAACGCGCCGAACTGGAGGATGCCGTCCGGGAGATGTTCTCTGATGACAAGCCATACCTGCTCGAAGTCCGTGTGATCGAGGAGGAAATGGTGATGCCGATGGTTCCTCCGGGAAAGGGCATCGACCAGATCATGTTGAACAGAAATGAATGGTACGAGAATGGAAAATAAGGAAATCAAACTCTATACTGTTGTCATCTACACGCAGAACCAGACAGGTCTGCTCCAGCAGTTCACCAACATATTCACTCGCCACAATCTTGACATCTGGAGCCTTTTCGCCTCTCCTTCCGAAATCAGGGGGTGCCACAAGCTGACGATCGAGACCAGGGGCGACGAGGCAAGAATCCGCCTCGCGGTGAAGCAGATAGAAAAGAAAATCGAGGTCATGCGCTCCTTCTACTACTGTGACGAAGACCTTGTCGCGAGTATCGGAAAGAACAAGCTCGGCGCAGAATGAAAAATGAAACTAACAAATTAAAAAATTACTGAATATTATGGCAAAGCTCAATTTCGGCGGCGTAGAAGAGACCGTCGTAACACGTGAAGAATTCACACTCGATCATGCCCGTGAGGTCCTCAAGGACGAAACCATCGCTGTCATCGGTTACGGTGTCCAGGGCCCAGGACAGTCACTCAACCTCAAGGACAACGGCTTCAATGTCATCGTAGGCCAGCGTCAGGGCAAGACCTTCGAAAAAGCGATTGCTGACGGATGGGTACCGGGAGAAACTCTCTTCGGAATCGAAGAAGCCTGCGAAAAGGCCTCCATCATCATGTGCCTCCTTTCCGATGCGGCTGTGATGAGTGTCTGGCCGACCATCAAGAAGCACCTGACTCCCGGCAAGGCTCTCTACTTCTCACACGGTTTCGCAATCACCTGGAACGACCGTACCGGTTGCGTTCCTCCGTCTGATGTGGATGTCATCATGGTTGCCCCAAAGGGTTCGGGAACCTCACTCCGTACAATGTTCCTGGAGGGCCGCGGACTCAACTCTTCCTATGCAATCTACCAGGATGTGACCGGCAGGGCCTATGACCGCACCATCGCCCTCGGTATAGGTATCGGTTCAGGCTACCTTTTCGAAACCACATTCCAGCGTGAGGCCACTTCAGACCTGACAGGCGAGCGCGGCTCCCTGATGGGTGCAATCCAGGGTCTTCTCCTTGCACAGTATGAGGTTCTCCGCGAGAACGGCCATTCTCCTTCCGAGGCCTTCAACGAGACAGTTGAGGAACTCACCCAGTCCCTCATGCCTCTGTTCGCCCAGAAGGGTATGGACTGGATGTACGCCAACTGCTCGACCACCGCGCAGCGTGGCGCCCTCGACTGGATGGGTCCTTTCCACGATGCCATCAAGCCGGTAATGCAGAAGCTCTACGAATCCGTCAAGAGCGGTCATGAGGCCCAGATCAGCATCGATGCCAACAGCAAGCCTGACTATCGTGTCGGTCTTGAGGCAGAACTCAAGGCTCTCCGCGAAAGCGAAATGTGGCAGACCGCCGTTACAGTCAGAAAACTCCGCCCTGAGAACGACGACAAGTAATGCTTCCTGAAAAGGTTCTCATACTCGACACCACCCTCCGGGACGGGGAGCAGACCGCCGGGGTTTCCTTCAATGCCGACGAGAAACTGGCTCTTGCCAAGTTCCTGCTGGAGGAATTGAAGGTCAACCGCATTGAGGTCTGTTCAGCCCGAGTCTCGGAAGGTGAGTTCCAGATGCTTTCCCGACTTTGCTCCTGGGCTGGAACCAGAGGTCATCTTGACCAGGTCGAAGCCCTGGGCTTTGTTGACTCAGGCGCTTCCATCGACTGGATTTCCTCAGCCGGCGGCAAGGTTGTGAATCTCCTTGCCAAAGGTTCCCTGAGGCATCTTGAAGGCCAGCTTGGAAAGACTCCACAGCAGCATGCGTCCGAAATCCGTGACTGTATCTCAAAGGCCAAGGCCAAAGGGATGAGGGTCAATCTCTATCTGGAGGACTGGTCCAACGGGATGATTTCATCTCCCGGCTATGTCTTCTTCATGATGGATGCCCTCAAGGATTCCGGCATAGAGAGATTCATGCTCCCGGACACCCTCGGCATCCTCAATCCGACCCTGACCCGTGAATTCTGCACGAAGATGGTGGAGAAATATCCCGGCTGCGAATTCGACTTCCACGCCCACAACGACTATGACC
>JBJFDD010000251.1:0-6065 GCA_051889815.1 Candidatus Cryptobacteroides sp.
AGAGCAAGTATTTCTGTTATTTATAGTTATTTCTGTTTTTGATAGAACCAGGGATGAGTTTCCTGAATATCAGAATGGTTGGCGCCGCAAGGCATCAATCAGTAGAGTTTCGGCATCGTTCTCGGACTCCAAGAATCTTAGAGCCTTAACTATCCCTTGCCGGCCAGAAAAAGGGTCAGTTTCTTGGCCGAGGGCTTCCCTTTCGGCCATCGACCAGCAGGCACAGGCCGAGGATTGTCAGGCCCGCATTGACCAGCAGAAGCTCATAGCTGAACTGATAGCCCCCGAACCACTGCTCGGAATTGGCCTGGAGGATGAAACTGATGACAGGGGCCGCGATGGCGACAACCGGCACGTACCTGTCGCGGACCTGCTTCCTGCAGCACATTCCGAAAACGAACATTCCCAGAATCGGTCCGTAGGTGTAGCTCGCGAGTTTGTAAACTGCATCTATCACGCTGTCAGTGCCCAGCAGGTGGAAAAGGAATATCGCTCCTCCCATCAGGAAAGCCATTCCCAGATGGACTTTTTTCCGGATAGAGGCCACCTCCTTGTCAGAACGCCCCATAGTTCCGATGATGTCGATAGTGAAAGACGTCGTCAGTGCAGTCAGTGCTGAACCTCCGGCAGAGAAGGCACAGGAAACCAGGCCGACAGTGAACAGGATCCCCACTGCCGACGGCAGAAGTCCGCTCGTAGCAACCGCAGGGAAAAGCCTGTCACCGGTCTCGGCTATTCCGTTTGCCCCTGCGAACATGTAGAGCAGGGCGCCCAGGCAGAGGAATAGGAATATGACGGGAATCTGCAGCAGGCCGCTCGTGATGAGGTTCTTCCTTGAGTCCCGGGCATTCCTGCTGCTTAGGGTGCGCTGCATCATGTCCTGGTCCAGCCCAGTCATCGCGATGACAGTGAACACCCCGGCCAGGAACTGCTTCCAGAAATATTCAGGATGGTTGACATCGTCAAAGAAGAATATTCTTGAATATTCACTGTCGCGGATGGCGCAGGTCATCTCCTTGAAGTTCATCCCCAGGTTCCGGGCAATGAAAACCATTGCCAGCACTATGGAAACAATCATGCAGACCGTCTTCAGGGCATCTGTCCAAATCACCGACTTCATCCCGCCGCGATAGGTGTACACCAGGACGATTCCCATGCAGACGGCCACATTGGCGATGAAAGGAAGACCGAGAGGTTCGAACACCATCAGCTGGAGGGTGACACAGACCAGGAAAAGCCTCACAGCCGCCCCCAGGATCTTCGAGATGAAGAAAAACCATGCACCTGTCTTGTGTGAGGACACCCCGAATCTTTCATCGAGGTACTGGTAGATGGACACCATATTCATCCTGAAAAAGACGGGGGTCAGTACAAAGGCAATGACAAGATAGCCCACGAAGAATCCGAGCACCATCTGCATGTACCCCATCCCTGTCCCGCCGCCGACCATCCCCGGCACCGACACAAAGGTAACTCCCGACATGGGAGCCCCGATCATCGCAATGGCAACAAGCCACCATGGCGCCTTCCTCCCGCCATTGAAGAACCCCGAATTGTCAGTGTCCTTCGAAGTGAACCAGGAAATGGCGAACATCGCCGCGAAATAAGCCACAATAGTGGCAATGACTGAATATGCTGACATCTCTCTCTGCGTTGGTTTCTGTGTCGGGCCAAGGTTGGGTCCGGGTTGTCTTTGGTTGTTTTGGTTGGTCTCTGGCTGGATAAGGCAAACCTTGCTGTTTCGGAGCCGTGAATCGCCATCAATTGGTACATACCCAACCACAAAGATACCAATTTCTCCGCGATTCCTCTAAACTTTGAGCCGTTCATGTACCGGTGCTGTTACTGTCCGTTATTCAGCCGTCCTCAAACCGGTACTTTCTTCCTCCTCGGCCACGGTGCCCCTGGCCGGCAAGGCCCGAGGCGCGACCCGTCGAATGCCGCACCACGGCCGACGGGAATCACAATCCGCAAGGCAGAACATAAAAAAATGAAAATATTTTTGAATATTCGAAAATATTGCATACCTTTGCCAACCCATTCCGAAAGGAACTGAAATTGAGATATGGTGTAATGGTAGCACTACAGATTCTGGCTCTGTCAGTGAGGGTTCGAGTCCTTCTATCTCAACCAAGGCACGGAAAAGCCGCAAAGGATCCGTGCTTTTTTCTTGAAACGCGGCGGGGTAGCTCAGCTGGCTAGAGCGTCGGATTCATAATCCGGAGGTCGTGGGATCATGCCCCACCCCCGCTACAATCCAGAAGACCGGCAGGTATCAGTCCTGCCGGCTTTTTTCTTTTAGTCCGAAATGATGTTTTTGAATATGCTCCCGGAATATTTTGAAAGAGTTCTTGCACAAGGAAAATAATCTTTCTATCTTTGTGCGGATTCACCGTACGTAAGAAAACAAAACGCGATATGGCTAACGCATTTCACTATTCAATCGGCAGAAAACTGATTCAGGCAGTCAGCGGGGCTTTCCTCATTGTTTTCCTGCTTCTCCACAGTACAATCAACTTCTTTTCCGTAATAGATTCCTTCACCGGCAATTTCGGAGCCGCAGACGGACTCTTCCAGAAAGGTTGTGATTTCATGGCTTTGCCGATTGTCACCGTGATGGTTCCGATTCTCGCTCTCGGATTTGTAATTCACATCGCCTACGGCATCTACATCTCCGCCCTCAACATCAAGGCCCGCGGAGGTCTGTGCCGTTACGAGAGCAAGAGTGTTGCTGCTGCGGACTCATGGGCAGCGAAGAACATGCTCGTTCTCGGTATCATCGTACTCGGCATCCTTGCTTTCCACCTCACCCATTTCTGGGCTGACATGCAGCTCGCAATGTTTACGGGCGCCGAGGAAGGCAATCCTTATGAACTTCTTACCCTGACCTTCGGACGATGGTGGGTCCTGGCTATCTATATAGTCTGGTTCCTCGCCGTCTGGTTCCACCTCTGCCACGGATTCTGGAGCATGTTCCAGACAGTGGGCTGGAACAACCAGATCTGGTTCAAGAGACTGAAGGTCATCGGTATTATCGTCGCCACCCTGATTTGCATGATGTTCGTTGCAGTCGCAATTAACGCACTCATCCAAGCTTAAGGCAGATAAACAGACACTTTTACCGGGTTGACCTTTGAAGATTATTTCAGGGTCAACCTTTTTCACGTTTGGATTAATAGTCACCAAAAGATTTTTGAACTTGCCCAACAAATTAAACTCAAATAAAATGAACGACAAAATCCCCTACAAGATCTACCTCCCGGAAGAGGAGATACCAAGACAATGGTACAATGTCCGCGCTGACATGAAAGTCAAGCCGGCACCGCTTCTCAACCCGGCAAACGGCCAGCCTCTCAAGCCGGAGGAACTGGAACCGATATTCTGCAAGGAACTCATCAAGCAGGAGTTCGACAACGACACGAAGTGGATCGACATTCCCGATGAAGTCCTCAACTTCTACAAGATGTATCGCCCTTCCCCGCTGGTACACGCAACATTCCTTGAAAAGGCGCTCGGAACTCCGGCCAAGATTTTCTATAAATTCGAAGGCAACAACACCTCCGGCAGCCACAAGCTGAATTCCGCCATCGCCCAGGCCTACTACGCCAAGCAGCAGGGGCTTAAGGGTGTCACGACAGAAACCGGAGCCGGACAATGGGGTACTGCCCTGTCAATGGCCTGTGCATATTTCGGACTTGACTGCCAGGTCTATATGGTCAAGTGTTCCTACGAACAGAAGCCTTTCCGCCGCGAGGTGATGCGCACCTATGGTGCCAAAGTCACTCCTTCCCCAAGTGACACCACCGAAGTCGGACGCAAGATTCTCGCCGAGCACCCGGGCACAACCGGTTCCCTGGGCTGTGCCATCTCCGAGGCTGTGGAAGCCGCACTCACACAGGATGGCTACCGTTACCAGCTCGGTTCAGTTCTCAGCCAGGTCCTCCTCCACCAGACAATCATAGGCCTGGAGGCACAGAAGGCCATGAAAATGTACGGCATCAAGCCGGATATCCTCATCGGCTGCACAGGTGGTGGTTCAAACCTCGGTGGATTTGCCACTCCATTCATCGGTGAGATGCTCCGCGGAGAAGCCGACTACAAGATCATCGCTGCCGAACCGGCATCCTGCCCTTCTTTCACCAAGGGTGTTTTCGCCTACGACTTCTGCGACACCGGAAGAATCTGCCCGCTTGCCAAGATGTACACTCTCGGAAGCCAGTTCATTCCTTCTTCCAACCACGCAGGCGGCCTCCGCTTCCACGGAATGAGCCCTATCCTCTCACAACTCTACCACGATGGAGTGTTCGAGTGCCGATCGGTTATCCAGACCGATGTCTTCGCAGCCGCAGAGACTTTCGCCCGAGCAGAGGGTATCCTCCCTGCTCCTGAGAGCAGCCACGCCATCAAGATTGCCATCGACGAAGCACTGAAGTGCAAGGAGACCGGTGAGGAGAAAACAATTGTCTTCAACCTTTCAGGCACAGGTTATTTCGACCTTGTCGCTTACAAACAGTTCAATGACGGTACAATGGGTGACATCCTTCCTACCGACGAAGAACTCAACGGCTGTTTCGAGAGACTCCCGAAAATCGGCAACGAGCAATAATCTCATCCATTTTCAACAAAATTTCGGAATAACAAGAAAAGCAGTTCAAGTTGAAAACATCAATAACTATGAAGATCTCACTCACCCTTGCCGCATTGGTGGCATGGGTGAGTTTGTCGGCTCAAACCAGGACGGTGCAGGGAACCGTCTATGACGAGAACGGCATAGGAATGGTCGGAGTCGCGGTGTACGACGAAGCCGACATTGCAAACGGTGTCATTACTGATGACAAAGGAAGGTTCGCCATTGAGGTTTCACCTTCCTGCAAGGAACTCAAAGCCTCCTTCATGGGCTACATTCTGGAGGTGGTTCCCCTGGACAAGGCATCGAAGATCAGGATGAAGCCTGACACGCAGAGCATCCAGGAAACGGTCGTCACCGGTATATTCACCAGAAAGAAGGACAGTTTCACAGGTTCTGTCCAGACAATGTCCTCCGAAGACATCAAGCGGGTCGGCAACCAGAACCTGGTCCAGTCGCTGAAGAATCTCGACCCGTCCCTCCTCGTCCTTGAGAACCTTGAACAGGGTTCGAACCCGAATGCTGTCGCAAGCATCCAGATGCGAGGCGCCTCGACTCTTGATGCTGAGACAACCAGCCTGAAGAGCGGTTATGTCAGTTCCGGAAACACTCCGCTTATCATCCTGGACGGTTTCGAGACCACCCTGCAGAAGATGCAGGACATGGACATGAACCGGGTTCAGAGCATCACCCTGCTGAAGGATGCCTCTGCAAAGGCGATTTACGGTTCAAAGGGAGCCAACGGTGTGATTGTCATCGAGACCAAGGCATTGACTGGCGAGCGCACACTGGTGACTTACACTGGAAGCCTTTCCATAGAAGCACCCGACCTGACCAGCTACACGCTCTGCAATGCCCTGGAGAAACTCGAAGTAGAGAAGAGGGAAGGCTACTATGACAGGGCATTTGATTCAAGTTCCTGGATTGCAGCCCAGCAACTGTTCGAGGAACGTTACAAAAGAGCACTTGAAGGAGAAAGCACCTACTGGCTGTCGAAACCTCTGCGCGTCGGAGTCGGCAACAAGCATTCCCTCGGAATCGAACTTGGAAGCAAAGACCTGAAAGCTCTTGCGACATTCTCCTACAACAATGTGGAAGGCACGATGAAGGGGTCGGACAGGAACATCCTATCCGGGGATGTCAACCTGTCCTACAGAAGAGGCAAGTGGACCTTCAGGAACATCATGAGCATCGCCAACATGAAAAGCAACGACTCCCCTTACGGGACGTTCGATGAATATGCCGACCTCAATCCTTATTACACGCCATACGATGAAGACGGCAACCTGAAGAAAGTACTATCGACAGGAACCTATGCCGCAGGGGAGAATTCCTGGAGCTACAGCAAGATGATAACGAACCCGATGTACAACGCCACCGTGGGGACTTCATCGACAACTGGTTATCTCGATTTCACCGACAATTTCTATGCTGAGTA
>JBJFDD010000252.1:0-1694 GCA_051889815.1 Candidatus Cryptobacteroides sp.
AGAATCTTGTCGACGGCAAGACTCCGGTTGTCATCTCATTCTGGTCAATCTCATGCAAGCCTTGTATCCAGGAGATTGATGCAATCAATGAGGCTTATGACGATTGGCAGGAGACGGTACCTTTCAGGCTTGTACTCGTTTCGGTTGACGATACCCGTTTCACTGCGCAGGCCAAGGCATTCGCAGAGACAAGGGGCTGGACTGATTTCACTTGTCTGTTCGATGTGAACAATGATTTCAAGCGGGCGATGAACGTTGTCTTCACCCCGCAGTCATTCGTCCTTGCTCCCGACGGCAAGATTGTCCATTCCCAGACAGGGTACACCCAGGGGTCAGAGGAAGAAATCATCAAAGTCCTGAAGAAGTTCGCCAAGAAGGGCAAATAGGTTCTGTCCTGTTCATCCCATCAGGATTGACCGCTGGTTCCGGATGCCTGCCAGGCGTCCGGAATTGTTTTCAACGTGAGCGGGCAGAAATGAAAAAGGACCTGCCGGAAGCAGGTCCTTGGGGTGGTGCCGGGAAGAATCGAACTGCCGACACATGGATTTTCAGTCCATTGCTCTACCATCTGAGCTACGGCACCGTTGGGGATTGCAAAGGTAGGCATTATTTTTTTAAAACCAAATTTTTTTTGAGAATATGCCGATATTCCATCAATCTTTTTTCGCTCTCCGCCTTTTTGGCTAAATTAGCGGAATATGCCGCAGGTCCGTTACATAAAAGTCATCGTGCCGATACGTCTCGAATGGGAGCCGCTGTATTCTTATGAATATGACGTGGATATGCCATTCCCCCTGACTGAGGGCACGAGGGTGAGCGTGGCTGTTGCCTCCAAAACCTATGTCGGAGTAGTTTCATGCACCGATGCCGGAGACGAAGCTGCCAGAGTCGGTCCAGCCAGAATAAGGCCGGTCCTGGCCATTGAGGAAGGATTGCCTCCGGTCACTCCCGAGGAGATAGCACTGTGGCGCAAAGTCGCCTCCTATTATCTATGCACTGTCGGGGAAGTCTACAAGGCAGCCTATCCGGGCATCAAGGTCTCCCAGGAAGAAACAAGGGCCAGGGCAGAGGCGGCAAGGAAAGCAAGGCTTGAAAAGGAAAGGGACAGGACAGAGGCCCTCCTTTCCAGATTGCGTCAGCGGCTCTCTGCAAAGGAGGACGCACTTGCCCGTGCCCGGAAGGACACAGTCATCGCCAGGCTGACCGCAGGGAAGGAAGAAATACTCTCCCGGATAAGTGCCCTTGAGGCTTCCCTTGCATCCGGATCCGCCTCCGCTTCCGGAACGGACTCGGGTGCAGGTGCCATGAATGGCAAGCCGGACGATTTCCGTCCAGCCTTGCCGGAACTCTCCGGGGCCCAGCAGAAAGCACTGGAACAGATACGCGGATGGATGAGTACTTCCACACCGGTTCTCCTGCACGGAGTTACCGGTTCCGGGAAGACTGAAATCTACCTTGAACTGGCAGCGGAATGCCTTGATTCCGGTCGAAATGTCCTCTTCATGGTGCCTGAAATCGCCATGAGCCGCCAGCTGGAGGAAAGGGTCAGGAGCATTTTCGGCAGGCGTCTTCTGGTTTTCCATTCCGCCGAGAGCATTCTCTCCAGAAATGAAACGTCTGTGGCGATGAAGCAGGGACCGTATCTGGTACTCGGCACGCGCTCCGCCATATTCCTGCCTCACAGGAATCTTGGA
>JBJFDD010000253.1:0-1693 GCA_051889815.1 Candidatus Cryptobacteroides sp.
GGACTGATTGTCATAGACGAAGAGCATGACACTTCCTACAAGCAGGATTCTCCCTCACCGCGCTACAATGCCAGGGAAACCGCCGTGATGCTCGGCGGAATCCATGGCGCCTCCGTCCTGATGGGCTCGGCAACCCCTTCCCTGGAATCCCTCTACAACTGCAGTGTGCACCGCTACGGCTATGTCGCCTTGACCGAACGGTATTTCGGCGCAGCTTCTTCCGACGTGGAAGTCATAGACACCATTGCCGAGCGCCGCAAGAACGGGATGGTAGGTCTCTTCTCCAGAAAGCTGATTGCCCACATTAGTGATTGCCTGGCCAGGAAGCGACAGGTTCTCATTCTCCGCGAGAGACGCTCCTTTGCCCCGGCGGTGCAGTGCGGGGAGTGCGGTCAGATTCTCAAATGCCGTTCCTGCAATGTGCCCCTCAGCCTTGACCGTCGTCAGGACGGAACGGAAAGGCTCGTCTGCCATTACTGCGGCAGGGTGTATGAATATTCAGGAAAATGCCCGTCCTGCAGCGGCGTCCTGGCCCCGCTCGGGGCAGGTACGCAGAAGATTGAGGAGGAGGTGGCTGCGCTTTTCCCTGGAGCCAGGATCGCCCGCCTCGATGGTGACACTGCACGGAACAGGCACTATGCCACCGAGGTGATCCGGGATTTTTCCAAGGGTGAGATTGACATTCTCATCGGTACCAGGATTGTCGCCAAGGGATTTGATTTCAGCGGGCTGGACCTTGTCGCCGTGATCGGGGCGGACAACATCCTCGGCCTTGAGGACTACCGATCGGATGAAAAAGGACTCCAGCTTCTTGAACAGTTCCGAGGACGTTGCGGACGGCGCTCCAGCAGGGGACTGTTCGTCATCCAGACCTCCCAGCCGGGACATCCGGTCTTCAGGACAATCGCCGGGGAAATGAACTACAGGTCAATGATTGACGGGCTTCTCTCGGAAAGGAAGGTGTTCGGATACCCTCCATTTTCCAGAGTCGTGGGGATAATCCTGAAGGACTACAATGCCCTTCGG
Source organism: Candidatus Cryptobacteroides sp. (assembly GCA_051889815.1). Lineage (GTDB taxonomy): Bacteria > Bacteroidota > Bacteroidia > Bacteroidales > UBA932 > Cryptobacteroides. The sequence continues at coordinate 1,027 of JBJFDD010000253.1, forward strand.
GCAGACCGGATGGCCTCCGAACTGGTCGCTTCCCTCAGGCGCTCGGGCATGACTTCTGCAATAACGGTTGTCGGTCCTTACAGTCCCGCCGTCGACAAGGTTTCGGGACAGAACATCAGGTGTGCCAGGGTGCTTCTTCCCAAGGACAGGAACCTGACTGCCAACAAGGCAGTTCTCCTGCAGGCTGTAGGGGCCTTCGAGAAAGCGAGAAAGTATCAGGGACACATTTCCCTCGATGTTGACCCTGTGTAGTTTTCGGGAATATTATTATATTTGTAGATTGAATCAACATCGGCCAAACAGATGGGTAAAGTCATAGCAATAGCAAACCAGAAAGGTGGAGTGGGGAAGACCACAACCGCTATCAACCTTGCTGCCTCGCTGGCAGTTCTCGAGAAGAAAGTCCTCATCATTGATGCGGATCCCCAGGCCAATTCGACCTCCGGACTGAATTTTCCTCCAGAGAATGACCAGAAACGCACTCTCTATGAAGTCATGGAAGGGGTCATCGATGTCAGGGATGCCCTGGTGCAGACAGAAATCGCTAACCTTCATCTCATTCCGTCCCATATCAACCTCGTCGGAGTGGAGATAGAAATGCTGGAGGTGGAGAACCGTGAGTCCATCCTCAGCAGGGCTCTTGCCCCTGTGAAGGACGAATACGACT
>JBJFDD010000254.1:0-6018 GCA_051889815.1 Candidatus Cryptobacteroides sp.
GGATGAATGAAGAGGTCGCATGGACAGGTACCTCTGGTTCGCAAGAATGAAATATCAGCAGTAGAGAATACGATGGCAAAACAACAAGTCGATACTTCAATATTGCATTGAAACAATGTGAGACGAAGGTTTGCGAATGGGGCATGAGGATTTTAACCATTTCCTTGAAGAACGGAGGCTGTTGATGGCAAAGAAAATAAGAATATATTACGAAAACCTTTAGTAAATTTGTAGGGATGTATCTCATGGACCGATGAACAGAAAACTGAAAAGTGCTTTGCTTCTTGCCGCCCTGCTGCTCCTGACAGCTTGCGGGGGACGCAATCCGGGTAAGTCTGCGGACACACCCCGGAAATCTCGTGAGTTCCCGTCTGCCGGTCCTGTACCTTCGGTAATCACAGACCCGAAGGAATCCTACGAGTACATGATACAGAATTTCTGGAGCAGATTCCTTGATCCCTCTACATCTTTCCTGTGCGATTCCACGCATGTCAACGGAGTGCCGGACACGGATGTCGAGAGCGCCATCGGGATGTATGTGACCCTGCTCGGGAAGTCACCGGACAAGGCCTTTGCCGTTTCTGCGATGGGATCTTTCTTCAGCGAAGTGGAAAAGTACCAGAAGGCCAATCCTTCCTCGAATCTCTACAGTTACATGGAAAAGACTGTCACAAAATACCTCTACGACCCGAATTCCCCGGTCCGGGACGAGGACCTGTACCTTCCGTATGTGGAAGGGCTTGCCGCCTCGCCGCTGACAGACCCCGGGATGGTCCCGGCATATTCCTATGACGCATCGATGTGCGCTCTGAACCGCCATGGCACTCCTGCCGCGGATTTCGCGTTCACCGACCTTGAAGGCCGAAAGCATACCCTGTACGGGGTGAAGGCGGACAACGTGCTCCTGTTCTTCTCCAATCCGGGCTGTCCGGCTTGCGGCGAGATTGTCGAAGCACTCTGCTCGGATGAGGCGATAGCCTCGATGGTCGCCTCGGGCTGCCTCGCGGTCATCAGCATCTACATCGACTCGGAACTGGACAAGTGGCGTGAATATGCCTCCGCCTACCCGAAGCAATGGATCAGCGGCTACGACCACACCGGGACAATCCGTTCCGACGTTATCTACAATGTGCGGGCAATCCCATCCCTTTATCTGCTCGACTCCGGGAAGAAGGTGGTGCTGAAGGATGCTCCGGTCGAGAAGGTCATCGGCTATCTTCACGGAATCAAACAAAACTAATCAGATATGGACATCAGAAAGGAATTGTGGGGGACTGCCCCCGACGGGAAGGAGATTTTCCTCTACACGATGAAGAACGCCAGCGGTGCATTTGTCCGCCTCTGCAGCATCGGAGCCGGAATCGTCAGCATCTGCGTTCCGGACAGGGAAGGAAAGATTGCTGATGTGGTACTGGGCTATCCTTCCGCACAGTCCTATTTCGCTGACGGGCCTTGTGCCGGCAAATGTCCCGGACGCTATGCCAACAGGATTGCGAAAGGCCGTTTCTCCCTTGACGGAACTGAGTACGAACTGCCTGTAAACAATGGGCCTAACCATCTGCACGGCGGTCCCGACGGTTTCCAGAACCAGGTCTGGGAGAGCCGTATCGAAGGGGATGCCGTGGAGTTCCTGTATTTCTCGGAGGACGGAGAGTCCGGCTATCCGGGCAATCTGAAAGTCGTTGCGCATTACGAATGGAGGGAGGACAATGCCCTCGAACTGACTTTCACCGCGCAGAGTGACGCCAGGACCGTCCTCAACCTGACCAACCACGCCTACTTCAACCTCAACGGAGAGGGCAATGGCAACATCCTTGACCATCAGCTTCGGCTCAACGCCTCAGTCTACCTTCCTACCGATGAGACCCTGATTCCTCTCGGAGAACCGGATCCGGTTGCACTCACACCGATGGACTTCCTTGATTTCCACAGGATAGGGGAGCGCATCAAGGAGGACTTTCCTGCCCTCAACTACGGCAAGGGCTACGACAATTGCTTCATGATCGACGGTTATCAGCCGGGACAGATCCAGACTGCGGCGACACTCTACTCTGAACAGAGCGGTCGTCAGCTTGAGGTCCTGACCACCCAGCCTGCCGTCCAGATCTACACCGGCAACTGGCTCTCCGGCTGTCCGGTGGCCAAATGCGGCAGAAGCTATTTTGACTACGAGGGAGTGGCAATCGAGTGCCAGCACTGTCCGGACTCCCCGAACAAGCCGGACTATCCGACCACGGTCCTCGAACCGGGCGATACTTTCCAGGAAGCAATCATCTGGGCATTCACCACAAGATAATCCTCAATCATGAAACAGTATCTCGACATACTTCGTGACATCCTTGATGGCGGCACGGTCAAGACGGACCGCACCGGCGTAGGCACGAAGAGCATTTTCGGCACACAGAGCCGCTATGACCTTAGCAAGGGTTTCCCTCTGCTGACCACGAAGAAGGTCTTCACCAGAGGAATCATCGAGGAACTTCTCTGGTTCCTCTCCGGTGACACCAACAAGAAGACTCTCCAGGAGAAGAATGTCCACATCTGGGATGACTGGGGTGACGATGAAACCGGCGAGCTCGGACCGGTCTACGGCCACCAGTGGCGAGCCTGGGACGACTACAATGGAGGTCACATCGACCAGATTGCCCAGGCGGTGGATCTGATAAAGAACCATCCGGATTCGCGTCGCATCCTTGTCAATGCGTGGAATGTCGCCCAGGTGGACAGGATGGCCCTTCCTCCCTGCCACTGCCTCTTCCAGTTCTATGTGGCGGACGGCAAGCTTTCCTGCCAGCTCTACCAGAGGAGTGCCGACATATTCCTTGGCGTACCTTTCAACATCGCATCCTATGCCTTGCTGACGATGATGATGGCACAGGTCTGCGACCTCGAGCCGGGAGTATTTATCCACACCACTGGCGACACGCATCTCTACCTCAACCACATCGAGCAGGCGGAACTCCAGCTTTCGCGTGAGCCGAAGCAGCTCCCGGTGATGAAGATCAACCCGGAGGTAAAGGACATATTCTCCTTCAGGATCGAGGATTTCACCCTCGAAGGCTATGACCCGCATCCGGCAATCAAGGCTCCGGTAGCCGTCTGATTCAATGAATATGCTGAAAATGAATATGGAAAAGTGCATGATAGTGGCGATTGCCGACAACAGGGCAATCGGAAAGGGCAATGCCCTGCTCTGGCATATTGCCGAAGACATGAAGTATTTCAGGCAGACTACCACAGGCTGCCCTGTCGTGATGGGCTACATGACCTTCCTGTCGATTGGCGGCAAGCCTCTTCCGAAAAGGGACAATGTCGTGATTTCAATCTTTCCCTGGCCCGACAATCCTGATGGAATCAAGGTGGTGTCCAGCCTGGAGGAGGCCTATGAAGTCCTCGCAAAGGACCACGAAGGAGAGGAAGGCAGGATATTCGTGATGGGAGGAGGTGAGACCTACAGGCAGGCTCTTCCTACGGCGGACAAACTGTACATCACCCACGTGCATGCGACGATTGAAGATGCCGACACCTTCTTCCCTGTGATTGATCCGGACATCTGGGAGGTCGAATCCACTACTCCGGTCCAGACCGACCCCGAGACCGGCTATGGCTACGAATTCACCATCTACCGGAGACGCAAGACCTGATTCGGTGCACTGACGGACTTGACAACATTATCCCCCCTGTTTATGGAAAAACGAGAAATCTTCGGCGGAAGAGCTGCCGTGATAATGGCCATGGCCGGTTCGGCCATCGGTCTTGGCAACATCTGGCGCTTTCCGTACATGGCAGGACAGTATGGAGGTGCCGCCTTCATCCTTGTCTACATACTTTGCTCCTTCATCCTTTCGCTGCCGATCTTCCTTTCTGAAGGTCTGATCGGCCGCAGGACACATTCAAATGCAATCGGTGCGATGAAATCCCTTGCCCCTAAGTCCATCTGGACCTCACTGGGGTACCTTTCGGTCATCACCCCGATAGTGATAGTCTCCTATTACTCAATCGTGGGAGGCTGGTCTGTAGAGTATTTCGTCAAATCCTTTTCCCTCTCTTTCGGCGAATTCATCCCGGAAGGGTGGACCGTCCTGGCCTACGGTACGGTCTTCCTCGGCATTTCCTGCCTCATCGTCGCCCTTGGCGTGAAGTCCGGAATCGAGAAGTTCAGCAAGTTCTCGATACCCCTGCTCTTTGTGCTGATAGTGGTGATCCTTGCATATTCATTGAATATGCCGGGGGCGGAAAAGGGTGTTGAGTACCTCCTGAAGCCGGATTTCTCCAAACTGAACGGAAAGACCTTCGCATTCGCCCTGGGGCAGAGCTTCTACTCGCTGTCCCTGGGAATGGGAATCATCATCACATATTCATCCTACATCCACAAGGATGAGAATCTCATCGCCTCGGGCGCGGGAACTGCCGTTGCAGACCTCCTGTTCGCGATTCTCGCCGGATTTGCCATCATCCCTGCAGTCTTCTCCGCAGGGATCGAGCCCAGCGCCGGTCCCGGACTGATTTTCCAGACCCTGCCTTTCGTCTTCGGAAGGATGGGGGAAGCCCATGCCTGGATCGGAGCAGTCATCTCCGCCCTTTTCTTCCTGACGGTCACTGTGGCCGCAATGACCTCTTCTGTTTCCCTGATCGAGGTAGGAGTGGCCTATCTGATTGAAGAACGTCATCTGAAAAGGGGCTGGGCCTGCCTTCTGGTCTTCCTTGCGGTCTGGGTTCTCGGACTCGTGAGTGTGTTCTCAAGCAAGGCCTTCGGCCTGATAGATGCCTTCTCGTCCAATTTCCTGCTCACTGTGGGTGCCCTGCTTGCCGTGCTTTTCGTCGGCTGGAAGATGAAACGGGAGGATGTTCGTGACGAAATCACCAACGGAGGCAAGGTCAACACCCGGCTTTTCCCGGCAGTGTACTTCCTTATCCGGTACATCGCCCCCCTGGCCGTCCTGACAATCTTCATTTCCAATTTCGTACTATGAGCGCCAGGAGAGAGCATTTCGGCAGCAGGACTGCAGTCATAATGGCCATGGCGGGCTCGGCGATAGGTCTTGGCAACATCTGGAGATTTCCCTACATCGTCGGTGAATATGGCGGAGCGGCCTTCGTGCTTGCCTTCGTTGTCTGCAGCATATTCATTTCCATCCCTATCCTGCTCTGCGAGTCGGTTATCGGAAGGCGGTCGCACAAGAACACCTTCGGGGCGATGGAAAGCCTCGCTCCCGGCACGGCCTGGAAATGGCTCGGCCTGCTGACTGTCGTCACCCCGATCATCATCGTGTCCTACTACAGTGTCGTCGGCGGCTGGTCGATTGCCTATCTTTTCAAATCCCTGACGTTCCAGTTCCGGCCTGAGGATGCCTCGGCAGTCAGCGGAATCTTCGGACAGTTCGTCTCGTCGGTCTGGCCCCCGGTTCTCTGCCATCTGCTATTCATCGGCATCTGCTCCCTGATAGTGTTCCTCGGAGTGAAGAGAGGCATCGAAAAGTTCAGCAAGACGACCATGCCTGTACTCTTCGTGCTGATTGTGCTGATTGCGGTATATTCAATTACTCTCCCGGGCTCGGGTGAAGGAGTGAAATATCTCCTGACGCCGGATTTCTCCAAACTTACTCCGAAAGCCTGGGCAGCCGCCCTCGGGCAGAGCTTCTTCTCCCTGTCCCTGGGAGTCGGAACGATGCTGACCTATTCATCCTATGTGTCAAAGAAGGAGGATCTGGTCGTCTCCGGTGCCGGAACTGCCCTTTCTGACCTTCTGTTCGCCGTCCTGGCAGGGTTTGCGATAATGCCTGCCGTCTTTGCCGGAGGCATCAGGCCGGGAGCCGGACCGGGTCTGGTTTTCGAGACCTTGCCCTACATATTCGCAAAGATGGGTGATGCCGCGCCTGTCGCCAGTGCCATCGTCGCGATTCTGTTTTTCCTCACTATCCTCGTCGCAGCCCTGTCTTCCGCCATTTCGATGGTTGAGGTCGGCGTCGCCTACCTGAGCGAGGAAAAGGGGATGTCAAGGGGAAAGGCTACTTTGGG
>JBJFDD010000255.1:0-1681 GCA_051889815.1 Candidatus Cryptobacteroides sp.
CAGCACAACCCTCGGCACCCACATTATCACAACCCTCAACATCCTCCTCAGCACAACCCTCGGCACCCACATTATCACAAACCTCAACATCCTCCTCAGCACAACCCTCGGCACCCACATTATCACAACCCTCAACATCCTCCTCAGCACAGCCCTCAGCACAGCCCTCAGCACAATCCTCTGCACGGGCTTCAGCACGGGCTTCGGCGGCAAGGCGGGCGATAGGACCGCTGCGCTTGCAGTCAATGATGAGGCCGAGGCGGAGGGAGTCGAAATCGGTGAGCATGTGATAGTCCCCATTGCTGTCACCGGCCACCAGAGAAGGTTGACGGCCACAGTGGGACGGAGCAATCATCTTCATGATGCAGGCAGTCTTGCCGGCCTGATAACTCTGGTCGTATCCGGGAGCGAGTTCACCATAGCAGATCTGCTCGTCGGCAAGACGGATCCCGAAGACATTTTCAGCAGGGAGATTAAGCCCGTATTTCGGGTCGCAGGCCATGGCCTCGACAATCTTTTCGAGCGAAGCGGAACATATATAGACATCGAAGCCATTGTCCTGCAAACACTTGAAGAGATGTATGCTTTCCTGTGGCAAAGCCATTCCCTTGCGAACCTCGACTGAAAGACTGCCGTCCGGGCTGTCCCAGATTTCGCTGCGTACAGGTCCGAAAGAGAGCCAGTGGTCAACGGACTTTCGGGTCATTGCCTGAAGTTCATCCCAACTCATTCCGAAGAAAAGGGAAGGCTGCCAGAGGCACCATATTCCGTAATCGAAACTGTGCTCTACGCCCTCGTTCAAAACCAGAAGACGGGCACGGAAGTCGAGGAAACTTTCGCTGGAACGGATTTCCTCAAGAGGAACTCCGGCGGATTTCATGGACATGAGGGCGGCAAAATCATCGCACAGTCCCAAAGCCAGTTCACGTGCGCTCCAGCCCTTGCCATCCTCCCTTACTGCCTTCAATTTAGGGCCGTCGGGAGCCCAGTTCTCCGGAAGAATACCCGTCAACTCTCCATCAAGGTCAGGAATATTCGCGGTAAAGCGCTCGAAGGCCTCCTCCGGGCCAAAGGCATAGTTCAGATTCTCAATCTGATATATCATCAGCGTCAGGGATATATCGTTGATAATCGTAGTGTTGTCGTAGTCGAATACGGCGTACGGACGGCACTGGGGATCGTAGTCCGGCGACGATATGCCTTCGCTGCGTATCAGTTCGTCCAGCGCTTCATAGACCTTGTCGTTCCAGTTGTCGCGAGGCAGCTGCGGAGCCCGGCTGCAGGAGCATATCGCCGCCAACAGCAGCACAGCCCCAAAAGAAATATGCAAATGTTTCATATCCGACAAATTTAGGGTATATTCGCAAGATATGGAATACCTTTCTAAAGAACGACACGACCAGATTGTTGCAGAGCTCAACAATCTCATAAATATAGAGTACCCAAGAATCAAGGACGAACTGTCCGAGGCCAGGGCCCAGGGAGACCTCAGCGAGAACTTTGAATACCGTGCGGCAAGACGCGCCCAGGCAAGGGCAATAAGCCGCATCCGTTTCCTGCAGAACGTGTTGAAGTACTCCCGAGTGATAGACCCGGATGCGCTCCCGAAGGGTCAGGTCGCGCTGCTGAGCAAAGTTGTATTCACCAATCTGTCCACAAACTCCAGGATGACATACACCAT
>JBJFDD010000256.1:0-1681 GCA_051889815.1 Candidatus Cryptobacteroides sp.
CGTAATTACTTTTAATTATGCAAATATATTCAGTTTTTTTCATATTTTTGTAGATAATCTCAAGGTTAATCAAAGTTAATCATAAAACTGGTTCAGCATGTATAAGGAAGATCAAACCTGCAGGAACTCTGCGGAACGAGGCTCGGACGACATTTATTCGAAGCCGGTAAGAGCCGGGAAACGGACTTATTTCTTTGATGTCAAGTCAACTAAGGACAGCAGTGATTACTTCCTGACAATCACTGAAAGCAAGCGCAGGACCGAACAGGACGGCAGTTATTCCTTCGACAAGCACAAGATTTTCCTCTACAAGGAAGATTTCGAGAAATTCCTTGACGGCCTCGAGGAGGTAATATCCTACATGAAGGAGAATCTTCTAAAGGATGTGCCTATGCATGACGGCAAACGTCAGGAAATGCATCAGGAAGACGAGGACAGGTTCACCAACATAACCTTCGACGACATCCAATAGACAATATTCATCACCACATAAACAATCAAAACTATGAGCAAGGAAATCACAAGACGCTCTTTCCTCAAGACAGGAACAGCAGTGGCTGCCGGACTGGCAGTTGCACCGAACATCATCATCGCCGGTGAAAAGACTCCGAAGAAGGAGAAGAAAAAGAAGGTAGCCCCTTCCGACAAACTCAACATTCTCGGTGTCGGTATCGGAGGACGCGGTGCAGCCGACCTCTCTGAGATGGAAACAGAGAACATCATCGGCCTTTGCGATGTCGACTGGAAGTATGCCGACCATGTGTTCAACAAGTATCCGCAGGCCAAGAAGTTCAACGACTACCGCGTCATGTTCGATGACGAGGTCTTCAAGCAGGCAGATGCTGTCATGGTTGCTACTGCAGACCATACCCACGCAATCATCGCTGCTGCTGCAATGGAGGCAGGAAAGCACGTCTATGTCGAGAAGCCTCTGACCCTCACCGTCTATGAGGCAAGGCTCCTCACCAAACTTGCGGCAAAGAACAAGGTGGCTACCCAGATGGGCAACCAGGGAGCTTCACATCCAAGCACCAGACAGGCAATCGAATGGCTCTGGAACGGTGAAATCGGAGAAGTCACCCGCGTTGACTGCTTCACCGACCGTCCTATCTGGCCTCAGGGCCTTGAGAAGCCGACCGAGGTCCAGCCTATTCCTTCAACCCTCAACTGGGATGCTTTCATCGGTCCGGCCCCTATGCGCGACTACAACTCAATCTACACCCCATGGAACTTCCGCGGCTGGTGGGATTTCGGTACAGGTGCTCTCGGTGACATGGCCTGCCACATCATGCATGTTCCATTCAAGGGCCTCAAGCTCGGCTATCCGATCAAGGTCGAGGCAAGTTCCACCAACGTCCTTACCGACTGCTGCCCAAGCGCAGAGATGATCAAGCTAACCTTCCCTGCAAGGCCGAACATGCCTAAGCTTGCGCTTCCTGAAGTTGAGGTACGCTGGTACGACGGCGGTTTCAAGCCGGAAAGGCCGGAAGGACTCCCTGCAGGCTTCAACCTCAACATCGACGGCGGCTGCTCAATCTTCTACGGTACCAAGGACACCATGATCGTAGGTTGCTACGGACACTCCCCTATCCTTGTCTCCGGCAGGAAGCCTGAGGTTCCTCACGTCCTCCGCGAAGTCACCCTTTCACACCAACAGGACTGGATCCGCGCCTGCAAGGAG
>JBJFDD010000257.1:0-6010 GCA_051889815.1 Candidatus Cryptobacteroides sp.
TGGATTGTGATAGCCCAGGCCGGCCGCAGGGGGTATTGGACGAAGACACCTTCGACTTCGGCCTCTATCTCGTTTGTCTCCCGGTTCAATCCGTAGCGGAGATTGGTCCATTCCTCTTTTCCAACCTCCACTTCAGTCCCGTCTTCGAACCTCACCCTCAATTCATCGTCAAGGGAGGATACAGTGCCGATCTTGCCGTTGTACCAGCGGCCTTCGGAAGAGTCGTTGCGGATGAACATCACCTGCGCTCCTACCTTGAGTCTCAGGACGGTCTCTGCCGGATAGGCAGTCTCGGGGAAAGAACCGCTGATGTCGGCCGGGAACTCCTTTTCCTCCGAGTCCAGCTCTTCCATCTTCCTGCGGTTGATCGCGTCCGCCTGTGCATTGTGGGTTGTAAGCCGTATCCATTTCTCGCTCTGGGGCGGCTTGAAGAAGGGGTCAAGACGGCTGTTGAGTGCCTCAAGGCTCCTTGCAGAAGGAGCGCCGGAGCGGATGTCGTTGAGAATGTCCAAGAAGACCTTGTCCTTCTGCCTGTGGATTTCACTCAGCTCCACAACGATGTATTCCAGGCGTTCCAAGGCCTTGGAACAGAAAAAGAAGGGACTGGGATAGACCTGTTCGTAGTAGTGCCTTTCCGACTCCTTGACCACTGGGGGCAACTGCTGGATGTCGCCTATCATCAGGAGCTGGACACCTCCGAAAGGCTTCTCATTCCTTCTGTAGCGGCGAAGTTCGGCATCGACGGCATCCAGGATGTCCGCCCTGACCATCGAAATCTCGTCGATGACCAGAAGGTCAAGTGTCCTGTAGATGTCCAGTCTTTCCTTCCTGATCTTCCGCTGGGCCTGGGGCATCTGGTACTCGGTTACAAGTTCCTTCACATCAGGGAGATATGGACACAATGGCAATTGGAAGAAGGAGTGGATTGTCACTCCTCCAGCATTCATTGCTGCCACTCCGGTCGGAGCGACCACGGCAAATCTTTTGGTGGTGTTGCTGACGATTTCCTTGAGAAAGGTTGTTTTGCCGGTTCCGGCCTTGCCTGTGAGGAAAACTGAAACTCCCGTCTCCTGCACATATCTCTCCGCCAGCAGGAAGCTTCTGTCTTTCTTGATTGTCATAATAAGTTTGAATATTCTGCAATATAGCAATAATCGCAGAAAGATTAGTATTTTTGTAATGCTGACTATAAAATACCAAAGAAAACTGAAAAACTCAATCAAAATGGTGGATTTCGAAGAAATACTCGACCGTAAAGGCTCGGATTCAATCAAATGGGACCTGTGCAGGAAAAAGAACAAGGAAGAGGACCTCATACCGATGTGGATAGCTGACATGGATTTCCGTACCCCTTCCTTCGTGTACGATGAGATAAGAAAGCTGATGGATTCCGGTGTCCTGGGTTACACTCATCTGACTTCCAGATGGTACGATGCTATCATTTCCTGGTACTCCCGAAGGTATTCAGTGACCCTTGCGAAGGAGCAGATGACCTACATCCCGGGCATTGTCAGGGGCATCGCTTTTGCTGAACTGTGCTTTACGGACCCGGGTGACAAAGTGCTGCTTTTCTCTCCGGTCTATCATCCTTTTACCAACGTGACTCGGGACAATGGCCGGGAGGTCGTACGCCACTCCCTTGTGCTGAACGAGGAAACCATGCAGTACGAAATAGATTTCGCCCTGCTTGAAAAGCAGATCAAAGGCTGCAAGATGATGATCCTGTGCAATCCCCACAACCCCGGCGGAAGAGTGTGGACCGAAGATGAACTCCGGAGGATAGCCGAACTTGCCGACGGGAACGGCTGCCTTGTCATCTCTGATGAAATCCACTGCGACCTTACTTCAAAAGCCTACGTCCATCATCCTTTCTTCACTGTCAGCGACAAGGCTGCCCACAACTCGATTGTCTTCGGTGCTCCTTCGAAGGCCTTCAACATGCCCGGCGTCGTTTCATCCTATGCAATCGTAAAGAACTCGGACTTGTTTGCCCGATTCAAGAAATTCCTTTCCGCCAGTGAACTGGATGCAGGCGGTATGTTTGCCTACAACACCTGCGCGGCCTGCTATGAGAAAGGCGATCAATGGATTTCCGACCTTCTTGACAAGATCAGGTCGAACTATGAATATCTCAACCGCTACCTCAGGGACAGTCTCCCGATGCTAAGAACCCTGGACCTGCAGGCGACATACCTGGTCTTTCTCGACTGCCGTGCCCTTGGCCTGGACCAGGATGCACTCGTCGATCTTTTCGAGAAGGAGGCAGGGCTCCTTCTGAACAACGGTGAGATGTTCGGACCGGAAGGAAAGGGCTTCATGAGACTGAACATCGGATGTCCGCAATCCATTCTTGAAACTGCCCTGGACCGCCTTGCCAAGGCAATCAAGGCAAAGGGGCTTTCATAGCAGGGCGCTGTCCCCGGATATTCAGAATACATCCCTGTCCTTCAGGACGGGGAATTTTTCTCTGTATTCCCTGAGCAGTTCCGGATCGATTACTGCTGTCAGCGTGCAGGAACTGCACCCGGCGCATTCTTCCGCCTTGCCGTAAGGATCCACGAATGCAGTCCCGCCACAATAGGAGCAGGAAGGGTCCTCTCCCGTGCGGTTGACACCAAGGACATAGCATTGGTTCTCGATCGCACGTGCCTTTAGGAGGGTCCTCCATGCTTCGATTCTTGGTGTCGGCCAGGATGCTACGACAACCAGGACGTCATAGTCTTCTGCATTCCTTGCCCAGAGAGGGAATCTGAGATCGTAGCAGACAAGTAGCCTGAACCGTAATCCTTTCCATTCTACGGTAACCTTTTCTTCTCCTGCAGTGTAACGCAGGTGTTCCCCGCTGTAAGTGAACAGATGGTGCTTGTCGTAGCAGCAGACTTCACCGCCAGGTTTTACAAAATAAAAGCGGTTCCGGAAAGTAGATCCGGAGCAGCGGATTGCAAGGCTTCCGGCGATTGCCGCTCCAGTCCTTGTGGCGGTTTCCTTCATCCATTCCAGGCTGCTGTCCTCTTCGTTCTCGGCAATTCCGTCGGGAACGGTGGCAAAACCTGTACTCCACATTTCCGGGAGCACGTACAGGTCGCTGCCCGGTTGGGAAGCAATGGCTTCTGCTGCGGCAAGCCTGTTCTGTCTGGGGTTGTTCCAGGCAATGTCCATCTGGACCAGAGTTGCTTTCATGGCAATATGGGGCTTACATCAATGAATCGTAGTCGAAATCCTTTTTCAGGCGGTACCCGAGACCGGTCATTACTGCGACAGTCTCGTTGTCCTGGTTGAGAACCCTTATGTCGCAGTAGGGGAGTTTGTGGTGGTCGAGTACTTCAGTGCATTCGGCCTTCAGGATGTCTCCTTCCTTGGCCGATTTCAGCAGGGTGATGGTGTTTGATATTCCCAGAGTCATGATGCCCCTGCTGTTGGCAACGGCAGCGAAGGCAAAGTCGGCAAGGGTGTAGATTACTCCTCCCTGGCAGACTCCGGCTCCGTTGATGTGCCTCGACGTGACAGTCAGTTCGGCACGGGCGAACCCTTCCCTGATTTCTGTCAGTTTCGCTCCGGTCTCCCTGGCGAACCTGTCGCTTTCATTGAGTTTTTCCAGAAGTGTCATGACATTAAGAATGGTCTTTCCTGAACATTTTCATCCTTTCTTCAAGTATCGGATAGAGGTCTTCCCTCATCCTTGAGGTACAAGCACGTACACCCATCTGATTGCTTCCTGTAGTGTCCAGGTTGATGCTGGACACTCCGTAATGGATCAGTTCGACTGCAAGTTCCCCGCCTGTCATTCCCGGGTAGGAGAGAGAAAAGAAAAAGCCGTCCCCGATTTCTTCGCTCAGGTCGCGCGGATAGGTGATGGAAAAACCGTTGTCGAGGAAAATCTTCTTCATCTTCCGGGCACGCACGGCATATTCCCCGGTGTCCTTGACGAAATTGATTTCACCGCTGCAGCTCTTTTCCATCATTTCGGCGTAGGCAAGCTGGGTCGAGGAAGTGGCCCCGCTGGTGATCATGTACAGGATAGAGGCGATGAAGGTGGGACCGAATATTCCTGAGTCGCGGTATCTTTCTGCCAGGTCAGGGAAGTGCCTGTCGTACAGGGAGTCGCTGATGCAGACCATCGCGATGCGCTGCCCGGCGTAACTGAATATCTTGCTTGCCGACAGGAGCAGGATGTAGTTGGATGTGTATCTTGCAACGGTGCGCACGTACGGCGGCTCCCAGGGATGCGAGAGGTCGCGGCGGCTGTCCATCGCGAAATAGGCCAAATCTTCCAGCACGATGATGTCCCGTTCTGTGGCTATCTCCCCGATGATCCGCAGTTCCTCTTCCTCAAGTGAAATCCAGGCAGGGTTGTTCGGGTTTGAATATACTATTGCGGCGATGTCCCCGCCTGCAGTCATTTCCTCCAGTTTGCCGCGCAGGGCCTCTCCACGGAAGGAGTAGATGTCGAATTCCTTCCACTCGAGCCCCAGAATCCTGAGCTGGCTTTTCTGTATCGGGAATCCAGGATCGATGAAAAGTACCTTGTCCTTGCCCTTCTGCCTCTGGCAGCAGGCGATGAACGATCCGAAGGAACCCGCCACCGAGCCGACAGTTGGGACACAGGACCTTGGGCTGACATCTATTCCGATGAAGGCTTTGACGAACTTGCTGCCGGCTTCCTTGACTTCCTGCATTCCGGAAGCTGCCGGATACTGTGAGCAGATGCCGCTGTCAAGCGCACGTTTCTCGGCCTCTATCCCGTAGCGGTTGGCACTCAGGCCGGGACTGCCCTGGTCCATCCTGATGAAGGGGATGCCAGTCTTTTTCTCAAGGTACTGGGCCACCAGCAGGGTCTCGCCAATGGTGGCATGGGCAAGGTCGGCGACATTTGATGATGCCGCCGCCTCTGCCACCAGTTCTTCACTGAAAATTTTCATATTCAAGCAAGTTTAGTCGGAAACTGCTATTTGAATTTGCGCTTGTCCAGGACGTGCTTTGCCTTGCCCATTGACCTTTCTATGCCCATCGGAGGCAGGATGTGGATGTTCGGCTTGATTCCGACCATGCTGACAATCTTGTCGAAGAGAGGCTTGATGAAAGGCATCTGCTTGGCCGGGTCGTAGCTGAAATACTCGAGCTTGAGCTCTACATCAAGGTCGAAGGTGTCCTCGTTGCTGACCCTGTCCACAGTGATGAAATAGTAAGGCTGGAAGGCCGGGAATTCGGTCAGGCAGGCCTCTATCTGGGACGGGAAGACATTGACGCCCCTGATGATGAGCATGTCGTCCGAGCGCCCGAGTATCCGGTCCATCCTCACTGCGGTACGTCCGCACTCGCACTTGTCGTAGATCAGCCTGGTAAGGTCCCTGGTACGGTAGCGGATGATAGGCATAGCCTCCTTGCAGAGGGAGGTGAAGACCAGTTCGCCGAACTCTCCCGGAGCTACCGGCTCAAGGGTGTCCGGATTGATGATTTCCGGATAGAACATGTCCTCCCACAGATGGGTCCCGTTCTGGCATTCGCATTCGCCTCCCACTCCCGGACCGCACATTTCGGTCAGGCCGTAGATGTCCAGGGCCTTTATCCTGAGCTTGTCTTCGATTTCACGCCTCATTCCGTCCGTCCAAGGCTCGGCTCCGAAGAATCCGACCCTGAGTTTCATCTTGTCGATGCTTACCTTGTCCGAGGCGTGGATTGCTTCTGCAAGACGCATTGCATAGGACGGAGTGCAGGCGAGGACCGTGCTGCCGAAATCCTGCATCAGCATTATCTGTTTCTCGGTGTTGCCCGCCGAGGTCGGAAGCTGTACGGCGCCAAGCAGTGAAGCCCCGTCATGTGCCCCGAGACCTCCGGTGAAAAGACCGTAGCCGTAACTGACCTGGACTATGTCTCCCGGGCCCACTCCTCCGGCAGCCATGACCCTGGCCACGCCTTCTGCCCACATCCTTATGTCATTCTTCGTGTAGGTGTCCACAACCGGCTTTCCGGTTGTTCCGCTCGAAGCGTGGATCCTGACCACTTCTTCCTG
>JBJFDD010000258.1:0-1679 GCA_051889815.1 Candidatus Cryptobacteroides sp.
GATTCAAGAAATCCTCCAACTATGTATTCCGCTACCTGGCTCTCGAGAATTACAGGAACCAGTCGAAGGAATATATAAGCAGGCTGTATGAATACAAGCTCGGCGAAGCAGTGAAGTTCGACCTTACGGAAAAGGGAGGAACATTCCCTTCGCTCCCGGACCCGGAAAGCAAGTACTGGACATTGACCGACCTTGCATCATGCGCCATCGGCTACACCGTGAAGGAGACGCCGCTTAACATTCTGACCTTCTACAATGCAATTGCAAACAAGGGAAAGATGATGCGGCCATACATAGTCGATTCGTTCGAGGAAGACGGCAAGACGGTGAAGAGGTTCAAGCCAGAAATCCTCAGCGGCTCAATCTTCTCGAAGGCAACCGCGGACACGCTTACCAGGGCTCTGACCGCCGTAACTCAGGAAGGTACGGCGATGAGACTCAAGAATGCCAAAAGCATCGTTGCCGGAAAGACCGGAACTGCCAGGGTTGTCCTGCTCAACGAAGAAAGGGGCAAGAGCAACAGCCCGTACATCAGCGAGGACGGGAAAAGGAAGTTCCAGGCGACATTCGTGGGCTTCTTCCCTGCCGACGAGCCGAAATACTCGGCAATAGTCACGATATACACCAAGCTGACAAAAAGCCAGAGCTATGGAGGAGGAAACATTCCGGCAAAGGTCCTGAAGGAAATCGTGGATGACGTGTGGGCTCTGGACAGCAGCTGGGGAAGCCGGATTGACAAGGAAGGAAAGGTGCCACAAATGAGCGAAAGGTACATTGGGACCGGCGAGAACTCCAACGGAGCAGTGCCGGATTTGAAGGGCCTGGGACTGAAGGATGCAATTTATGCCATTGAAAACAATGGATACAGATGTGTCTATGAAGGAATGGGACACGTTGCCAGCCAGAGTCCTGCAGCCGGGACAAAGATAAGAAAAGGTGAGACGGTTAAAATTATATTGAAATGATAATAAGCAAAATAATAGAAGGATGCCGGATTGTCAGTCTTGAAGGAAGGACTGACGTTGAAGTGCTTTCAGTGTGCAGCGACTCAAGGAAAGTCGGAGCCGGGAGCATGTTCGTGGCAGTGCGCGGGTTTGCAGTCAACGGACATGATTTCATTGAGGGGGCAATCTCAAAGGGAGCCTGTGCCATTGTCTATGATGATCCTTCGGCCATCGGTTCAATGGCTGACGGAGTGACTTACATCCGCGTGGAGTCCTCAAGGGGTGCCCTCGGAATCATCGCTTCGAATTTCTATGACCGTCCTTCGGAAAAGCTTACGCTCGTGGGAATCACGGGTACAAACGGGAAAACCACCACGGTTACTCTTCTCTACAGGCTGTTCACACGCCTCGGATACAACTGCGGTCTGCTTTCAACCATTGCAAACTATGTCGGCAGCAAGGGGACTGAAGCCGTCAACACGACATCTGACCCGCTGACTATCAATTCGTTGATGAGCCAGATGGTGGAAGAAGGATGCCAGTGGTGTTTCATGGAGGTGAGCTCGATAGGAGTGGAACAGGAAAGGATTGCAGGTCTGAAATTCAAGGCCGGAATCTTCTCCAACCTCACTCACGACCATCTCGACTACCACAAGACCTTTGCAGAATATCTAAGGTGCAAGAAGCTCTTCTTTGACAATCTGCCTTCCGACGCATTTGCCATCGTTAACATCG
>JBJFDD010000259.1:0-1676 GCA_051889815.1 Candidatus Cryptobacteroides sp.
GGCGGCTATGCGCAGGTGCTTCCTATGGAAAAGATCAACCTCCACTTTACCGGTGACTTCCATGCCGTCACCACTGCCAACAACATGATTGCCGCCCTGCTGGACAACTACATCTACCAGCACCAGAGCGAAGGCTTCGGGATGAAGCAGATTCTCTGGAAGAGGGTTCTGGACATCAATGACCGTTCCCTGAGGCACATCGTGACCGGTCTGGGGCCGCACAGCAACGGTCTGCCCCAGGAGGGTGGTTTCGACATCACTCCGGCATCGGAAATCATGGCCATCCTCTGCCTGTCAAAGGACCTGGAAGACCTCCAGCGCAGGATTGACAACATTCTCCTGGGCTACACCCTTGAGAACAAACCTTTCTACATCAAGGACATGGGTGTCGGACCTGCCATTACGGTCCTTCTTATGGATGCTCTCAAACCGAATCTCGTGCAGACCACGGAGAACACCCCGGCATTCATCCACGGAGGTCCGTTCGCCAACATAGCCCACGGTTGCAACTCAATCATCGCGACCAAGATGGCGATGACCTACGGGGACTATGTGATTACTGAGGCGGGATTCGCCGCAGACCTCGGGGCCGAAAAATTCCTCGACATCAAATGCCGGAAGGCCGGCATCAGTCCTTCGCTGACAATCCTGGTTGCAACCTTGCAGGGCCTGAAGATGCACGGGGACGTTCCGGTGGAGGCCATCAAACTTCCGAATCCGGAGGGAGTGGTCAAGGGATTTGCCAACATGGACAAACACATCGCGAATCTCAAGGGTTTCGGCCAGACTGTGCTGGTCTGCTTCAACAAGTTCGCACAGGATACCGAAGAGGAGATTGACCTGGTCAGGGAGCACTGCAGGGAGATGGGGGTTCCTTTCGCCCTGAACAATGCCTTCTGCGAAGGTGGAGATGGGGCCGTCGAGCTTGCCGACCTGGTTGCCGGGACAATCGAAAAGAATCCGTCAGGTCCCCTCAAGTTCACATATTCGGATGAAATGAGCATTGCCGACAAGATTTCTGCAGTTGCGACGAAGATCTACGGGGCGAGCAGTGTCAGCTTCAGTCCGGAGGCAAGGAAGAAGATTGCCAGGGCCGAGGAACTTGGCTATGCGTCGTTCCCTGTCTGCATTGCCAAGACCCAGTACTCCTTCTCGCAGGATCCGAAGGCCTATGGCGTTCCGGCTCCTTTCGTCCTGGATGTGAAGGATTTCGTGATAAATTCCGGTGCCGAGATGCTGGTTGCCATCGCTGGGGACATCATCCGCATGCCGGGTCTACCGAAGTCTCCACAAGCCCTGAGGATCGGTATTGTTGACGGCCAGATTGACGGTCTCAGCTGATTTTACTTCCGTCCGGTCTTTTAATACCGCAGTGACAGATAGTTCCCGGTGGTCCTTCCCACTTCGTGGGCCCCTTCCCTTTTCGGGAGCCAATGCCCCGGGGATTATCTGTCACTGCGATTGTCCATGCTCGCCACCTTTAGACAGAATCACATAAATCCATGTCGTGGGCGACCACGCCGTGCAAACATTCCAGGCCACTGCGATATCTAGCAGTCAGAAATAGAGACAGAAATAGAGGATGACCAAATGGCCATCCTCTATTTCTGTGGGATCTAGCAGATTTGAACTGCTGACCTCTTGCCTGTCAAGCAAGCGCTCTAAACCAACTGAGC
>JBJFDD010000260.1:0-1670 GCA_051889815.1 Candidatus Cryptobacteroides sp.
ATATTCCACTATCGAAAGGTCAAATTATTATACTTTTGGGAATATGCATTTCGACAAATATTCAGTATCTTGCGAAAAATAATAACAAGCCAGCATGCAGACGGTCATCCAGATAGTAATCCTCCTTGCACTGATAAGTGTCATTGTAGTCCTCATCTCCCAGAACAGGCACCCCGTCTCAACCCTTGCCTGGATCCTCATCCTGTGCTGTCTCCCCGGCATCGGGCTGGTGATGTACTACATATTCGGCACCCAGAAGAAAAAATCCCGACTGGTCAAGGATTCCAGGATTTCGGAACTGAAGGACCAGGTTGTCACGTCCAACGAAAACTCAATCCGCAGGGAACTTCCCGACGGGCATTCCGACATAGCATCGCTGCTCTGGATGACCAACAAGGCAGTGCCCCTGGGAGGCAATGACATAAAGGTGTACACCCGTTTCGACAACATGTTCGATGACCTGCTGGCAGACCTGGCCTCGGCCAAGGACCATGTCAACATCGAGTTCTATATCTTCGAGGATGACCGGATAGGAAGGCGGCTCGCAGAGGAGTTGACAGCCCTAGTCAGGAGAGGTGTCGAAGTGAGGGTCATCTACGATTCCGCAGCAAACCTCACCAGGGCGAGATTCTACCGGCGCCTCAGGAAGAACGGTGTCAAGGTCAAGGCATTCCTTCCAGTCATCCTGCCCATTCTCTCCACCACGACAAACAACCGTAACCATCGCAAGGTGGTCGTGATTGACGGAAAGATCGGCTACACCGGTGGGATGAACATCGCGGAACGCTATTCCAAGGGCATACGTGGAGGAGTCTGGCGCGACACCCACTTGCGCATCGAAGGACCGGCCGCCTCCGAAATCCAGACCGCATTCCTTGTGGACTGGGAGTTCTGTGCCAAGGAGCATCTCAACGGAACTAGATACTACCCTCGCATAAGCCAATGCGGAAATGCGATTGCACAGATTGCCACCTCCGGCCCGATGGACGAATGGAACGTGACGATGCAGGGAATGATGCGGATGATAACCCAGGCCAAGGAATATGTCTACATAGAATCCCCGTACCTGATTCCTACCGAGCCGGTGCTGATGGCACTGAGGAATGCAGCCCTTTCCGGAGTGGATGTCAGGCTGATAGTCCCGATCCAGGGAGACCGCGGTGTCCTTGTCCCTCTGGCTACAAGAAGTTATGTCGAAGATGTGATGGTTGCCGGGGTCAAGGTCTATTTCTACCGGAAGGGCTATCTGCACGCAAAGACACTGGTAGCCGACGGCACGATGGCCACCGTTGGTTCGACCAATCTGGATGTCAGGAGCTTCGAGCAGAATTTCGAGATCAATGCATTCATCTATGACCGCGAAGTAGCGAATACTCTCAAGGAAGCATTCATGGATGACATCAACGACAGTGTCCCGGTGGACATCGAAAAATGGCGCAAGCGTTCGAGGTGGAACAAATTCAAGGAATCCTTCGCCAGGCTCTTTTCCCCGGTGCTCTGAACCGCTGGTTCTCTTTCCGGAAAGCCAGGTCTTGACTGTCAGTCCATGTGGTCCACGTCATCTTCGAACTTGGCTCCGCACCACTTGCAATACCTGGCATCCTTGTCGAAGCTGCGGCGCCCGCAGTTGGAGCGTCGTTTGTTGACCGGGGTGTCAGTGCCGTTGATGA
>JBJFDD010000261.1:0-1668 GCA_051889815.1 Candidatus Cryptobacteroides sp.
TGTTGGCCTCGGTAAGGCTGAGCGGGAAGAGGAGATACTTCTCTTCGCAGGTAGGTCTTGGATCAAGTGCGAAACGCTCACCCTCTGCAGTCATACCGGTAACCTGGGCGGTCTGGTCGAGGACCTTCCAGCGGCGTAGACTGAAATAGCGGTCAGAGGTGAATGCAAGCTCGACACGGCGGTCGTTGCGGTACCTCGACTCAAACTCGTCAGCGGAGATGGTGGAAGGAATCTCCGGCATCCCTGCACGTGCACGGACGGTGTTGATTGCATCGCGTGCAGACATGTTGATGCCCGGAACTGTGTTATCGAATCCTGAAACCTTACTTGCAACCTCAGCGAAGTTGTAGTAGACATCGGTAAGAGTCATGGTGCGGATATAACCGTCGGCATTGGAGTTCTTGTTGGACTTGTCGTCTGCATACTTGCGGAGATAGTAACCGGTGTGGGTTGACTTGATGTCATTAGGCTTGATTGCGTGAGCTGCACCGGTACCGGTCTTGATGACGGTGGTGCCTCTCTTGCTTCCATTGTACCAGACGGTAGCATAGAAACGAGGGTCCCTGTTCTCATAAGGCTTCTTGTCGTTGTAGCCGGAAGCGCTGTTGATGACAGGCTGGAGATGCTGGGCGTCGCTATAGCCGGTGATGGCTGGCTGGCCGTTCTTCATCTCGTAGGCGTCGACAAGCTCCTGTGAAGGGCAGGCACCAGCTGAAGAGAGACCACCGGTGGTAGGAAGACCGTGCTGTGACCAGACAGCTACCTGACCGCCACCGTAGATGGTCTCCTTGTCAGCAGCACGGAGATCATTAGGATTGGTGAGGTGATAGGTCTGATAGGCATTGAGACGGCCTTCACCGACATTTGTCCAGAGGCTGTAGTCGTTCTTGAGGAGGTTTGAAAGGGCGTCGGCAGCAACTGTAAGAGCCTCTTCCTCAGGGAAACCGTCTGCGAGGAGCGGGCTGATTGCCCACATGACAGCCTCGGCACGCACGTACTGCGCGACAGCCTTGGTCATCATACCCCATTGAGTTGAACCGTAGGAATATGAGTAATCTTCGCTGTCTTCAGTAGCAATGGCGATATCACAATCGAGGAGTATCTGTCTTGTGATTTCGGCAACGCTTGCCTTGGTGTCAGTGGAAAAGTCATGAGCAGTTCCGAGGTCTTCAGTAATGAGCGGGCAAGGTCCGTATCTCTTGATGAGCTGAAGATAATAGAGAGCACGGAGAGTGTGGGCCTGGGCAGCCCAGGAAGCTCTTTCCGCCTCAGTCATCTCGCCAGTCGCAGTACCGATGTTGGCAAGGAACACGTTACACTTGCGGATACCCTGATAGAGGCTTCCCCAAGGGCTTCCGCCGATGTTGTAGCTGCCGAAGTTGGCGGCAGTCACACCCTGGTTGTACCAGACGTCGTACTGTGATCCGGAAGTGGCTTCACGGCTCTGGACTGCATCGTCCGTGTAGGCGGCATAGTCGATGGAGTTGCCAGGAATATAGTTGTAGCAGGCGTTGAGGTAACCCCTGGTCCTGTTACGGTCCTTCCATACCTCAGTCATGTCGATGGTACCGTTTGACCTGAGGTCAAGCTGCTCCTGACAGGCTGAAAGCGCAAAGGAAGCTACAAGGATGGAAAAGAGAATGTAATATTTTTTCATATCATTCAAAT
>JBJFDD010000262.1:0-1668 GCA_051889815.1 Candidatus Cryptobacteroides sp.
TGTTTCAGGATTGTTTGAAATACAGTTAGTAGTTGATATATAAACCTTAAAAGAACAGTACTATGTCATCCAAATTGAGACTCAGTGTAGTGGATGAAGCCTTCAAGCGTGGTCCCGTCTATGTGAAAGCTCCATCAGAACGTCCGAGCGAGTATTTCGGCAAATTCGTCTTCAACAAGAAGAAAATGTATGAATATCTCCCGACGGAGGCGTACAACAAGATGTGTGATGTCATCGACAACGGGGCACCGTTGGACCGTTCGGTTGCGGATGCCGTCGCTGAAGGCATGAAACAGTGGGCGATCAGCCTTGGAGTCACCCATTACACGCATTGGTTCCAGCCTCTGACCGAGGGGACTGCCCAGAAGCACGACGGCTTTGTCGAGCACGACGGAAAGGGTGGCATGATCGAAAAATTCACCGGCAAGCTGCTTATCCAGCAGGAACCTGACGCAAGTTCCTTCCCTTCTGGTGGAATACGCAGTACCTTCGAAGCCAGGGGTTACACCGCCTGGGATCCTACCTCTCCGGTCTTCGTACTCGGGGACACCCTGATGATTCCGACCGTGTTCATAGCCTATACCGGTGAGGCCCTGGACTACAAAGTTCCTCTCAAGAAGGCTCTCCTGGCTGTTGACAAGGCCGCCACTGCAGTTGCACAGTATTTCAATCCAGAGGTAAAGAAGGTTGTCAGCAACCTCGGATGGGAGCAGGAATATTTCCTTGTCGATGAAGCCCTCTATGCTGCCCGTCCTGACATGGTGATGACCGGACGTACCCTGATGGGACACGATTCTGCCAAGAACCAGCAGATGGATGACCACTATTTCGGTAGCATCCCGTCACGTGTCGAGGAGTTCATGAAAGACATCGAGATCCAGGCGCTTGAACTTGGCATCCCTTGCAAGACCCGCCACAATGAGGTGGCTCCGAACCAGTTCGAACTTGCACCTGTCTTCGAGGAGACCAACCTCGCTGTCGACCACAACATGCTCATGATGTCCCTGATGAAGAGGGTCGCCAGGAAGCACGGTTTCCGTTGCCTTCTCCATGAGAAACCTTTCAAGGGCATCAACGGTTCCGGAAAGCACAACAACTGGTCCCTTTCCACGGACACCGGCATCCTTCTTCACGCTCCGGGAAAGACTCCTATGGACAATCTCCGTTTCGTGACTTTCACGGTGGAAACCCTCAAGGCTGTCTATGACCACAACGGACTCCTCAAGGCAAGCATCATGTCCGCTTCGAACGCCCACCGTCTAGGCGCCAACGAAGCACCTCCTGCAATCATCTCGTCATTCCTCGGAAAGACCGTGACCGAACTTCTGGATGTAGTGGAGAAAGCTGATCTGGATTCCTTCCTCGTCGAGGGCAAGACTTCCTTCAAACTGGACCTTCCGTCAATCCCTGAACTTCTCATCGACAACACCGACCGTAACAGGACTTCTCCTTTCGCCTTTACAGGCAACCGTTTCGAGTTCCGCGCCGTCGGTTCAGAGGCCAACTGCGCCAGCGCAATGCTGACACTCAATGCAGCAGTAGCGGAGGCTCTCAACAGCTTCAAGGAGCGTGTCGATGCCCTCATCGCAGCCGGTGAGCCAAAGGAGGCAGCACTCATCAAGGTGGTCCGTGATGACATCAGCTATGTCAAGCCTATCATATTCAATG
>JBJFDD010000263.1:0-1667 GCA_051889815.1 Candidatus Cryptobacteroides sp.
TATTGGTTCTTTACTGTACAAAGTTTCAGAATCTATCATTCACGAAAGAAATGAAAAAACTGGATTTCTTTTCATTCTACGGAACTGAAGTGATAGACAATGACCTATCCCCGCTTTTGGAAATTCCGGCGGTATCTTTCAAGAATAAAAAAGAATACAATTACTCTTTCAGGGATTTCAAATTAGTAAAGAAGTAATTTCAAGGCAAAACCCGGTGATATTGTTAAGACAGGAGTCAGCGGCGACTCACGGATTAATATTTCACCATCAAGCACTTCACCTGCCTTATGAAAAACAAGCCCGCCATACTGTTCCTGCTGCCAGTTCTCCTGCTCCTGACCGGGAGCAGCCTGAAAGCGGGTACGACGTACAGGGCGACCTCGGACTACCTCCCGTTCGGCACCCGCTGGGCCATGACCGGAGGCAGCCAGGACGCCACCCCGACCCGACCGACCCGTCCAACCGCTGGCGCTACTCCGGCAAGGAAGAGCAGCAGGCCCGAATGTACGACCCGACACTCGCCCGCTGGCTCACCCCGCCCCCCCTCGCGGAGAAGTGTTTCCGCAAAATCGGTTAGGGAGGTAACCCCTGCTACAGGGCCGTGAGAAGGGCCTTGCCGGTCTAACCGGTGGGGAAATCGCATCGGTTAGGGAACCTGCATGCTCCACAGACGTCTCTGTGGCGACCAACCTCCCTAACCGATTTCGTGGAAAGGCGACCAACCGGGTTTCGCGGTATGACCACAACCAACCTTGCAGGAAGACATCCGGCCAATCTTGCAGAAAGACAAGCAAGAAAATGGAATCCTTATTTGAGAAAGCACGGGGCTTGAATTGAAGGGAGCCGATAAAAATGATTTGTCATATTCAAGGAATATTCCTATCTTTGCACCCGCTTAAGAAAAGGAGGTGGTAAAACGCAATGATTATAGTTCCTATCAAAGAAGGCGAGAACATCGAAAGAGCCCTCAAGAAATTCAAGAGGAAGTTCGAGAAGACCGGAGCAATCCGTGAGCTTCGCGCACGCAAGAACTTCGAGAAGCCTTCCGTAAAGAGAAGAGCTGCAAAGATGAAGGCTATCTATGTCCAGCATCTCCAGCTTCAGGACGAGCAGTAATTGCTTCCCACCTGCAGAACTTGAGCGAATCGTAGCAGTACGGTTCGCTTTTTTGTTTATATTTGTGCAACATGACCGAAAAGACCAAACCATCCACGGGCAAAGGCAGGAAGGTGCTGACCATCCTGCTTTCGGTCATTGCAGCCATGTGGATTGTACTTCTCATCGGCATCAGGATCATCCTCAACGAATCTTTCCTCACAAGGACAGTCCAAAGGATAGCCTCCGAATATGTGGACGGAGAGGTAGGATTCTCAGGGATAGAGGCCTCCGTGTTCAGGAGTTTCCCGAACCTCAATGTGAGGATTGACAGTTTCTCGGTCATCTGCCCGCCCGGACGCTTCGCTGCCTGTGGCTCGGGAGAGTCGGGACCCGGCTCCTTCGCAGGGCAATCGCCTTCAGGAGACACCCTGGCAAGTTTCGACAGGTTTTCGCTTTCACTGAACTACATGTCCCTCCTGGCCGGACGGATAAGGATAAGGAAGGCCGGACTGCGGAGTCCCAGGATATTCCTTCACAGGTATGACAGCACTTGTGCGAACTGGGACATC
>JBJFDD010000264.1:0-5939 GCA_051889815.1 Candidatus Cryptobacteroides sp.
GGATTCGATAATTACCTTGTCCTTGTTGACTGCAAGTTCGTCGGCAGCCTCCTCGCGGAAGTTCACGCCGTCCTTCAGGCCGTTGAACCTGATGGTACCTGCATTCTCGACGATTGTAATCGCGTTGTAAGGATCCCATTCGCAGAGAAGGTCGCCCTTCCTGATCTTGTCGCCGTCCTTGAAGTAGAGCCTTGAACCATAAGGAATGTCATAGTGTGAATATGTCATTCCGGTGTTCTCGTCAATTATGCTCACTTCTGCCATTCGGCTGACAACGATATCCTGGGTGGTGCCGTCATCCTCAATCTTCTCGATGGTCCTGAGTTCTTCGAAGACAAGCTTGCCTTCGTACTTGGCCTCGATTGAAGAATCAGCGGCAGTACTTGAAGCGGTACCTCCGACGTGGAAGGTACGCAGCGTAAGCTGGGTACCAGGCTCACCGATGGACTGTGCAGCGATGACACCGACAACTTCACCCTTCTCGACCATGCGGCTGGTTGCGAGGTTGCGTCCGTAGCACTTTGCGCAGACTCCCTTGCGGGATTCGCAGGTAAGGACTGAACGGATTTCGACCTGCTCGATAGGGAGGCTGTCGATAAGGTCGGCAGTCGCTTCCCTGATCTCTTCACCTGCCTTGATGATAAGTTCACCGGTGAGAGGGTTGATGATGTCATGGACTGAAGTTCTACCGAGAATCCTCTCTCCGAGTGACTCGACAACCTCGTCCTTGTTCTTGATTGCTGTGGCAATAAGACCCCTCAGGGTGCCGCAATCCTCCTCGTTGATGATGACGTCATGTGAAACGTCGACCAGACGGCGGGTGAGGTAACCTGCATCCGCAGTCTTGAGGGCGGTATCTGCAAGACCTTTACGTGCACCGTGGGTGGAGATGAAGTACTCGAGCACTGTCATACCCTCCTTGAGGTTGGAGATGATAGGGTTCTCGATAATTTCCGCTCCTGAAGCTCCGGATTTCTGTGGTTTTGCCATCAGGCCTCGCATACCGCAGAGCTGCTTGATCTGCTGGGTGGAACCACGGGCTCCTGAATCAAGCATCATGTAAACAGGGTTGAATCCGAGCTGGTCTGACGAGATCTGCTCCGTCACAATGCTTGTAAGCTTGTTGTCGATGGAGGTCCAGAGGTCGATGACCTTGTTGTAGCGTTCGTTGTTGGTGATGAAGCCCATCGCATAGTTGTTCTTGACTTCTTCCACCTGCCTGTAACCCTGGTTGATGAGCTCTTCCTTTTCTGCAGGGATGATGACATCCCCGAGATTGAAGGAGATTCCGGCCCTGAATGCCTGGTCGTAACCGAGGTTCTTGATGTCGTCAAGGAACTTGGCGGTTCTTGTCACACCGGTGCACTTGATGACGTTGGTGATAATCTTCCTGAGGGCTTTCTTGCCGAGGACCTCGTTGATGAACGGTACCTCTTCAGGTACGTACTGGTTGACGATGATCCGGCCGGCAGTCGTTTCAACGGTCTGCACACCCTTGGACGGATCCTGTTTGTCAGCCGGGATCCTGACCTTGATCCTGGCGTGCATCTCGATTGCCTTCTCGTTGTAGGCGATGATGACTTCCTCAGGACCATAGAATGACATTCCTTCACCCTTCGCTCCCGGCTTGATCTTGGTGATGTAGTAAAGACCGAGCACCATGTCCTGTGAAGGAACGGTAATAGGACTTCCGTTTGCAGGGTTGAGAATGTTGTGTGAGCCGAGCATCAGGAGTTGTGCCTCCATGATGGCTGCATTGCCAAGAGGAAGGTGGACAGCCATCTGGTCACCGTCGAAGTCCGCGTTGAATGCGGTACATGCCAGAGGGTGCAGCTGGATGGCCTTTCCTTCAATCATCCTTGGCTGGAAAGCCTGGATACCGAGCCTGTGGAGGGTAGGTGCACGGTTGAGGAGTACCGGGTGTCCCTTCATCACATTTTCGAGAATATCCCATATTACGGCATCTTTCCTGTCCACAATCTTTTTTGCGGACTTGACGGTCTTGACGATACCGCGCTCGATGAGTTTGCGGATGATGAACGGCTTGTAGAGCTCTGCTGCCATCAGTTTCGGGAGACCGCACTCGTGCATGTTCAGTTCCGGTCCTACGACGATGACTGAACGTGCGGAGTAGTCGACACGCTTACCGAGAAGGTTCTGGCGGAAGCGTCCCTGTTTTCCCTTGAGGGAGTCTGACAGGGATTTGAGGGCTCTGTTGGACTCGCTCTTGACAGCACTTGATTTCTTGGAGTTGTCGAAGAGTGAATCGACAGCTTCCTGGAGCATGCGCTTCTCGTTGCGGAGAATCACCTCAGGAGCCTTGATGTCGATGAGCTTCTTGAGCCGGTTGTTTCTTATGATGACCCTTCTGTAGAGGTCGTTGAGGTCGGTAGTCGCGAAGCGGCCTCCGTCAAGCGGCACGAGAGGACGCAGGTCCGGCGGAATGACAGGAATGTTCTTCATGATCATCCACTCCGGCTTGTTGATGTCCTTGGACTCGACAAACCACTTTACGATGCTGAGCCTCTTGAGGATGGCCTCTTTCTTCTGCGCGGTGCTGGCAGCAGCCCAGGCCTGGCGGAGTTCCTTGGCAAGTTCCTCGACATTAGTTTCGTGGAGAAGGTCGTAGATACCTTCAGCACCCATCTTGGCGATGAACTTTGCAGGGTCGTCATTGCTGAGGTTGTCATTGTCCGGCAACCTTGAGATGATGTCGATGTACTCGTCCTCGGAAAGAAGATCCTTCTTCTCGCAGCCGGAATTGCCAGGCTGGACGACGACGTATTTCTCGTAGTAGATGACTGACTCAAGCTTCTTGGCAGGGATGTCAAGAAGGGCGGAAATCTTGTTCGGGGCTGACTTGAAGTACCAGATGTGTGCGACAGGGACTGTCAGGGCGATGTGGCCCATTCTCTCCCTTCTCACCTTCTTCTCTGTCACTTCAACACCGCACCTGTCGCAGACGATTCCGCGGTAGCGTATCCTCTTGTACTTGCCGCAGTAGCACTCGTAGTCCTTGGTAGGTCCGAATATCTTCTCGCAGAAGAGTCCGTCCCTTTCAGGCTTGTATGTCCTGTAGTTCACCGTCTCCGGCTTGAGGACCTCTCCGCAGGACCTTGCCAGGATGTCCTCCGGCGAGGCCAGCGAGATGCTGATTTTGGAAAAGTTGCTTTTTACCTTGTTTTCCTTATTGTTGAAAGTAGGCATAGTCTTTAATTGCAATTAGAATCAAATCTACCACTGATTAGTCCAATGTGACCTTGAGTCCGAGTCCCCTGAGCTCATGGAGGAGTACGTTGAGGGATTCCGGAATGCCAGGGTTCGGCATAGGGTCGCCCTTGACGATTGCTTCATAAGTCTTGGAACGTCCTGTGACGTCATCGGACTTGATGGTGAGGACTTCCTGCAGGACGTGTGCTGCTCCGAATGCCTCGAGTGCCCAGACTTCCATTTCTCCGAACCTCTGTCCACCGAACTGAGCCTTACCTCCGAGAGGCTGCTGGGTGATGAGTGAATATGGTCCGATGGAACGCGCGTGCATCTTGTCGTCGACCATGTGGCCGAGTTTGATCATGTAGATTACACCCACGGTAGCAGGCTGGTCGAACCAGTCTCCGGTGCCGCCGTCCCTCAGGCGGGTCTTGCCGTACATCGGTACGCCGGCCTTGTCGGTATATTCACAGATGTCCTTGATGGTCGCGCCGTCAAAGATAGGAGTACTGAACTTGACTCCGAGTTCCTTTCCGGCCCAGCCCAGAACTGTTTCGTAGATCTGGCCGAGGTTCATTCGTGAAGGCACGCCCAGAGGGTTGAGGACGATGTCCACTGGAGTTCCGTCCTCGAGGAACGGCATGTCCTCCCTGCGCACGATCTTCGCAACGATACCCTTGTTTCCGTGGCGTCCTGCCATCTTGTCACCGACAGTGATCTTTCTCTTCTTGGCGATGTAGACCTTTGCGAGCTGCATCACTCCGTTAGGAAGATCGTCCCCTACCTTGACCTTGTCACACTGTCTCTTGCACTCTGCAAGCAGGACCTTGTATGAAAGGCAGTAGTTGTTGATGAGCTCCTGGATCATCGAGTTGGTTTCCTTGTCGCTGGTCCATTTGCCGGTGTTGATGTTCAGGTAGTCGATGTTCCTGAGTTTCTCGGCTGTGAATTCCTTGCCCTTGGCAACAACCTCGACATTGTAGAGGTCGAATATTCCGGCGCTCTTCTTGCCCTTTGTCAGGACAGTGAGCTTCTCGATGAAAGCATTGGTGAGTTTTTCAATCTTCTTGTCGTAACTCTCCTGGATGGCGCCTACACGGTTTGCCTGTTCGGCTTTTGCTGCCTTCCTGTTGCTTTCCTTTGCTGCCTTGGCATAGAGAGCAGTCTTGATGACGGTTCCGCTGAGTGAAGGATTAGCCTTCAGGGATGCGTCCTTGACGTCTCCGGCCTTGTCGCCGAAGATGGCCTTGAGGAGCTTCTCTTCAGGTGAAGGATCGCTTTCTCCCTTAGGAGTGATCTTTCCTATCATGATGTCACCCGGCTCGATGTGGGCACCGACGCGTATGATACCCTGTTGGTCAAGATCCTTTGTGGCATCTTCGCTGACATTAGGAATATCCGCGGTCAATTCTTCCGGTCCGCGCTTGGTGTCCCTCACCTCGGTGAGATATTCATCGACATGGACTGAAGTGAGGATGTCCCACTTGACCATTTCCTCCGAAAGCACTATGGCGTCCTCGTAGTTGTAACCCTTCCAAGGCATGAAAGCGACTTTGAGGTTTCTTCCCAGTGCGAGTTCCCCGTTCTGGGTAGCATAACCCTCGGTGAGAACCTGCCCGGCAACAACCCTGTCACCTTTGCGTACGATAGGCTTGAGGGTTATCGTGGTGCTCTGGTTGGTCTTCCTGTAGATAGGAAGGGTATAGACGGTCTCCTCCGGATTGAAGGAAACATACTTCTCGTCGTCGGTCAGGTCGTACCTGATCCTGATTTCCCTGGCATCCACATAGGTGACTTCACCGCTGCGCTCGGCGATGTACTGGGTCCTGGAGTCAAGGCAGACTCTCTCCTCGAGACCGGTCCCCACGATAGGGGATTCAGGGCTCAGGAGAGGCACTGCCTGGCGCATCATGTTCGCACCCATGAGAGCACGGTGTGCATCATCATGCTCGAGGAACGGGATGAGCGAGGCGGCAACGGAGGCCATCTGGTTAGGGGCCACATCCATGTAGTCCACCTGCTCCTTCGAAACGACAGGGAAGTCTGCCTCAAGGCGGCACTGGATCCTGTCATCCTGGATGTTTCCATCGTCGTCCATCTTGACCTTTGCGAGGGAGACATACTTGTCCTCTTCCTCCTCGGCCGACATGTAGTGCCAGCCGCTGTCGGTCAGGTCAACCTTTCCGTTGTTGACGACACGGTATGGAGTCTCGATGAAACCGAGCTCGTTGATACGGGCGAATACGCATAGTGAGGAGATAAGACCGATGTTAGGACCTTCCGGAGACTCGATAGGACAAAGACGGCCATAATGAGTGTAGTGCACGTCTCGCACCTCGAATCCGGCCCTGTCTCGTGAAAGACCTCCCGGACCGAGAGCTGAAAGACGCCTCTTGTGAGTGATTTCGGCAAGAGGGTTCGTCTGGTCCATGAACTGTGAGAGCTGGCTCGTTCCGAAGAATGAGTTTATGACGGAAGACAGGGTCTTCGCGTTTATAAGGTCAATCGGGTTGAACTGCTCGCTGTCACGTACGTTCATCCTTTCCCTGATTGTACGTGCCATTCGGGAAAGACCGACGCTGAACTGGTTTGCGAGCTGCTCGCCTACAGTCCTGACACGCCTGTTGGAAAGGTGGTCAATGTCATCGACCGTTGCTTTCGAATTGATGAGCTGGATGAGATACTTGATGATCTCTATGATGTCGGTCTTGGTCAGTACCCTTGTCTCC
>JBJFDD010000265.1:0-1662 GCA_051889815.1 Candidatus Cryptobacteroides sp.
ATGATGGGCATCGAACAGGAGCAGAAACTCAAAGACGAGATCTGTCTCGCCACAATGGAAGCATTCTACAATGTAGTCTATTATACAAAACTATCCGGGATACTTGAAGGACAGGCGGGTACATTGAAGGATGCTCTGTTGCTGGTCAGAAGACAGGAGGAATTGGGGCAGAAGGGATATGCCGACGTAGTGCAGACAGAGGCTGACATGGCTGACATGGAATACAGTCTGATTGTTGCACGGAACAACCTTGCCGATGCACTGATCACCCTGAAGGACATCATGTTCTGGGAAGAGGACAAAGAGCTTGCAATAGACATGGAAGGCATAGAGGATGTCAGCACCCTCGTTGCGGCCGACACTGGAGCAGAATGCAGCGCAATAAGGGAATTCGCCACGAACAACAACCCTTCAGTACTGATAGCGAAGGGCAAGATGGACAATGCGAAGTTGAATATGATGACTGCAAAATGGAAATTCAGCCCGTATCTTTCTCTCAACGCAGGATGGTCCACAAGCTATTATACCTACCCGGGACTTGCAGGATACCAACCTGTGCCATACGGACAGCAGTTCCGGAACAACGGGGGCGAATATATCCAGATTTCACTTTCATTTCCCATATACAACAGGCTGCAGACCTTCAGCAACCTCCGCAAGATGAAAAACAATCTCAGAAGGGCGGAAGCTGAATATGACACGGCAGTCCGCCAGATCAAGGCTGAGGTCGAAAGGGCCGTTCAGGACCGCAACGGTGCAGGCGCCGCCCTGAATCAGGCAGAACACAGGGAAAGCGTGCAGGAAGAGGCCTGGAGGTTGAACGTCAAGAAGTTCGAGCAGGGGCTGATTTCTGCAATAGATTTCCGCAAGGCATCGGACAACCTGCTGAATGCCAAGGCTGAAAGGCTCAATGCGCTGCTGAAATGGCGTTTGAAGAGCAGCGTCGTAAAGTACTATGATGGCATATCCTACATTGACCAGCAATAGATAAACAACCGAAACAATGGACAAGATAATCGAAAAGAAAAAAGGCTGGAGAACAGCCTTCACTAAGAAAGCCCTTCCGTACTGGGGAGTGGCCCTGCTGGCGGTATTCATCCTCTGGCTTATCTTCAGGGACAATTCCGCGACACTCAGGGTCAATGCCGACTCATTGACCATCAACACAGTTACACAGGGCGAATTCAACGACTACATCCGGATCAGCGGCCAGGTGCAGCCGATGACCACCATCCAGATCAGCCCACAGGAGGGCGGTCTTGTCGAGGAAATAGTAACTGAGGAAGGCACGAAAGTGAAGGCCGGTGATGTCATCGTCCGGCTGAGCAACGACAATCTCGACCTCCAGATCCTCAACTCGGAGGCGGAACTCGCAGAAAAGGAAAACATACTCCGCAACACCATGATTTCCATGGAGCAGCAGAAACTTTCACTCAGGCAGGACAAGCTCCAGCTGCAGACAGAGGTAGCAAGGCTGAGGCGCAAATATGAGCAGAACAAGGCCCTGTACGAGGACAAGCTGATTGCCCGTGAGGATTATCTGACAGCCAAGGAGGACTATGAGCTTGCAGTCGGGAAACTCCAACTAGTAAAGGAGAGAGCGCAGCAGGACAGCCTCTACCGGAGCGTCGAGATTGAGCAGATGCAGGAGAGCCTGGACAA
>JBJFDD010000266.1:0-1659 GCA_051889815.1 Candidatus Cryptobacteroides sp.
AATTCAAGTTTCGATGTCGGAGATGATGCGATATGCATAAAATCCGGAAAGGACGCTGACGGAAGGCGCAGGGCAAGGCCTTGCCGCAACCTTATCGTAAGCAACTGCGTTGTGTTCCACGGCCATGGAGGCTTCGTTGTCGGCAGCGAAATGTCAGGCGGAGTACAGAATATCAAGGTCAGCGACTGCAGTTTCCTGGGAACTGATGTCGGACTTCGTTTCAAGAGCTGCCGCGGACGTGGCGGAGTGGTTGAGAATATCCATATTAATGATATAGTAATGAAGGATATCCCGACCGAGCCTTTGCTCTTTGACCTGCACTACGGCGGAAAATCCGCTCTTGAGGCAGCTGAAAAAGGCGCATCCCCTTATGACGTGGCCTATGTCCCTGCTGACGAGACAACTCCTCAGTTCAAAGACATCTACATCCGCGACATCGTCTGCAGCGGGGCTGCAAGGGCAATGTATTTCAATGGAATACCAGAAAAGCTGATTGAAAACATCCAGGTTGAGGACTGTGTGATTTCATCTGTCAAGGGCGCAGACCTCAGATATTCAAACGGAATCATGCTCAAGGATGTCGTCCTTGCGTGCGAGAAGGGCCCTGGATTCAGCTTTGCAAATTGCAGGAATGTCGTTCTGGAGGACTGCGCTGACAATACGTCAGACGAAAAGGTCAATCTTTTCCGCCACAATACTGAAAATCTGGAGGTTAGATAATGGGTGAAATTTTTAGGCTGTTTCCGGCATTGCTGCTGTCAGGACTCTGCCTGTCCCTTTCTGCAAAGGATTTGAAAATCGTCGTTGCGCAGGATGGCAGCGGGGACTATCAGACTTTGCAGCAGGCAGTTGATGCCTGTCCTGATTATTTCAAGCATGGTGAAATCCTGATTGAGATTCGCCCCGGAACCTACAGGGAGAAAGTCATGATTCCATCAAGCAAACAAAGTCTTCATCTCAAAGGTGAGGACGCTGCAACCACAATCATCACCTGGAGCGACTATGCCCTTCAGGACGGGCCTACGGGCGAGCCGATCGGCACTTCTGCAACTCCGACCGTCTTTTTCTGCGGAGATGATTTCCTTGCAGAGAACATTACTTTTGAAAATGCGGCAGGGGAGGGCAAGGAAATCGCCCAGGCTTGTGCAGTTATGGTCAATGCCGACAGGGTTGCTTTCATCGGCTGCCGTTTCGTTGCAAATCAGGACACGATCTACACCTTCGGCAAGGGACAGAGGCAGTATTGGCGCGACTGCTGGATTGAGGGGACTACGGACTTCATCTTCGGCGCCTCGACATGCTGGTTTGAGAACTGCACCATACTATCAAAGAGAAACAGTTATGTGACAGCCGCATCCACTCCGGCAGGAGCACGTTTCGGCTATGTATTCAGCAATTGCAAACTCATTCATTCAGAGGGAGTTGACAAAGTCTATCTTGGCCGCCCATGGAGACCATACGCAAAGACTGTCTTCATCGGATGCGAGCTTGGCGACCATATCCCGCCTGCCGGCTGGCACGACTGGAACAAACCTTATGCTCATAAGTCAGTGTTCTATGCCGAGTGTGACAGCAGGGGACCAGGTGCAGCCACAACCGGGCAGAGGGTGAAGTGGAGCCACATTCTCAAGGCTTCCCGGATTCGTGAATACACTCCTG
>JBJFDD010000267.1:0-1658 GCA_051889815.1 Candidatus Cryptobacteroides sp.
AACAATCTCAGGACTGATTTCAGAATATCTCTTTGGAGTCGATTCTCCCGAAATATTGGCCGAAGTGGAAACCAGAGGCCGCCCGAGCCTGAAGGAAAGCTGGCGGCAGAACTCCATCATCGGAATCCTGATCCCTACCGAACCATCTTCAGCTACAGTATTGAATGCCAGGCAGTTCCGGTCAACCTTTGGCATGGACCCGTCGGCCAAAGGGCCATCTCCGGCCACGGCGCCGGGATAGATTATCGTCATAGGCTTGTCATTCACCTCAACAAGCTGGATTGCCATTTCAGGAATCTCACGAATATAGCGGCCGACCATGTCCATATCGCTCGCAAGGAGCACAAGCGACTTGCTGTCTGGACGACGCTTGATATCATAGACCTTTGCGACAGCCTCCGGATTGGTGGCATCACAACCTATTCCCCACACGGTGTCGGTAGGATAAAGTATCACCCCTCCATCCCGAAGGACCTGAAGGGCCTCATTCAGAGTCTGTTTGAAATCTTGAGAACATTCCATGATTATAAGGATATTTCTGTAATTACAGGATAATGGTCGGACAGGTCTATGCGCGGAACTTCATAGCTGACAGCACGATAGCGGTCCGGATAAAGCACATAATCGATGCGGAGCATCGGCCATAGCAGAGAATAGGTTGCGCCGAAGCCATGACCAGCGTCCACGAAGGCATCGCGACGGCCACGGGTCATCCTGTAATAGGTGTATGAAACAGGATTGTCATTGAAATCCCCGCAGACGAATGATTCAATCGGGCAGGAACTGATGTCGGCAAGCACCTGGGCAACCTGGGAAGGACGCATCGTGATGGACCTTTTCATCTTTTCGCCCGTTTCGGAGAAAATATCAGTTTCCGTTTTGGTCAACGAACGCATGATACCGGTGAACGAAATATTGTAACTCTCAAAGTGACAATTATATACGCGGAATTTACGATTGTGGGCCTCGTAGTCGGTATAAAGAGCCAGATTTGCACTCTCATCAAATTTGATCTTGCCCTTTCCGACAGCCCTCAGACGGCTGAGCGTCAGATTGCCGCATTGTCCGTAACTTGTCGTGAAGAAATAATACTCGGCTTTGTACCCGCGGAGCTCCTTCGGAAGGACATTCCGCACGGACTGGCCATGCTTGAGATAGAATTCCTGGAAACATACGATGTCAGGCTGCTGGGCGGCAACGAAGCGTAGAATGGAATCCATGCATTCCTGCTTTGTGTCAAGGGAGTCATTTTCTCCGGCAAGCATGAAACGCCCAACGTTGTAGGACATAATCTTCAGGCTTTCAGTCTCAAGAGACTTTTTGTCATCATCTTCGGAAAAAGGAAGACGGACATACAAGCCAAGGAACAGGGTTGTCGGGACAAGGGCGACCAGAGGTATGACAAATGATTTGGAACGCCTTTTTATTGCCCAGAGCAGAAGAAAGAGGTTGAGCAGGGCAAGTGGCACGAAACAAAGTCCGAGGATGGATGCAAGCCAGAATTTCGCAGGATCGACGGCAATGGAAACAACGGAAAGGAGGGTCAGAGCCGCCGCTATTACCATCAGCAGCCTTGACGTGATTCCGAAAAAGAGGTTCCTTGACATGATTGCGAAATATTGCTGGAAGAATTAATATCTGCCGTACATCTTGCCTTT
>JBJFDD010000268.1:0-1657 GCA_051889815.1 Candidatus Cryptobacteroides sp.
CATCGTTGAAATCGACTGCCTCGAAGGCAGGAAGAATCTCGAGAAGATTGCCCCGGTCCACTCCATCGCCCACATCTGAAAACAATCAACACAAATAACCGATATGAACAGATTCATCAAAAGACTTGCTTCAATTGCCGCTGCAGCAGCCGGCATATTCATGCTTGCCTCCTGCGACGGAAACACGCCTGCGCACCTCCGCTGCGAGTATCAGGAAGGTTATGACATCCTTATTGACACCCAAAGTCCACGCCTTTCATGGATCAACAACTGTCCTCAGGCCGCTTTCCAGATACTTGTCGCCACAGACGAGGCACTTCTCAGGGAAGGCACTGCCGACATTTGGGATTCAGGACGCATCGAAAGCGGCGAATCACACCTTGTCGGATACACCGGACCGAAGATGGAATCCATGGAAGACTACTGGTGGACAGTTCGTGTCTGGGACGACAAAGGAAAGGCCTCCGGTTGGGCGGAGCCGGCCCACTGGACAACCGGAATGTTCAGCGACAGCGATTGGCAGGCCAAGTGGATCGGTGCTTCATGGCAGGACGACAACGGCCCTGTCGATGACAATGCCGCCCCTATGTTCAGGAAAGAGTTCAACATTGACGGCGACCTGGCCTGTGCCAAGGCATTCGTCTGCGCACCGGGATGGTTCGAGATGACTCTCAACGGGGAAAAAGTCGGAGATGACTTCTTCGCTCCGGGCCTTACCGACTACACCCCGAGGCCGAAACTCCTGACCAACCCGAGAATTCCTCTGGACCCGGCCGTAACATCCTACAGGACTCTCTACCTCGCCTACGACATCACCGACATGCTCGACAAGGGCGACAACGCAGTCTCGATGCTCCTTGGCAACGGCTACTTCCACGAGGGCTGCTTCAACAGCTACACCATCGAAAACTACGGCTACCCGCGTTTCATTCTCCAGATGAAGCTTGAATATGCCGACGGAAGGACTGAATATGTCTGCTCGGACGAGACCTGGAAGGAAGCACATTCCCCTCTGGTGTTCAACAATCTCTACAGGGGAGAAGTCTATGATGCCAACCTGGAGAATCCGGCCTGGTACACTGCCGGCTTTGACGATTCCTCTCTGTCCAACGCAGTACTCAAGGAGGCCCCACAGGGCAGGCTGACAGCCAACATGGGCCCTACCGACAAGGTGATGGAGACCCTCAAGCCGGTTTCCCTCGAGAAACTTGAGGACGGCAGCTGGAAAGCCGACTTCGGGAAGGTCATCTCCGGCTGGGTACGGTTCGAAGGGGCCGATGTACACAAAGGCGACACCGTCAGGGTCAAGCTCCTTTCCGAGTACCCTTCAGACAGATGCGAGTACATCTGTGCCGCCGACGGCAAGCTGACCACCAATCCGAAATTCACCTGGTTCGTGTTCAGGGAGGCAATCATCCAGGGCATCAGCGAACTGCAAACATCCCAGATCGTTGCCCAGGCAGTCAATACCAATGTCAAGCCGAACTCCACTTTCACCTGCAGCAACGAATTGTTCGGCAGGATCGAGACAATCTGGAGACAGTCCCAGCTCGACAACATGCACGCGGGAGTGGCAACTGACTGCCCTCACCGCGAAAGGCTTCCGTACACCGGAGACGGCCAGATCGCTATGCCGATGGTACTCGCAAACTTCGAT
>JBJFDD010000269.1:0-1656 GCA_051889815.1 Candidatus Cryptobacteroides sp.
CTCATCATAGGCTTCAGCCTACTGTTCCTGGGCCTGTCACTGATGAAAAGTTCAGTACCCGACCTTCGTGAAACTCCACAGGTTCTCGAATTCATCACCCGCTGGTCAGGACACGGATTTTTCTCAGTTCTCCTGTTCCTTGTCCTGGGAACAATACTGACCCTCATCCTCCAATCATCCAGTGCCACGGTCGCACTGACCCTGATCATGCTCAACATGGGCTGGATCCAGTTCGACATGGCGGCGGCAATGGTCCTGGGAGAGAACATCGGAACCACAATCACGGCAAATCTCGCGGCGAGCGTCGGAAGCGTCAACGCAAAGAGAGCAGCCCTCGCGCACACTGTCTTCAACCTCTTCGGTGTAGTCTGGGCCCTTGCACTTTTCGGACCGTTCGTCCGGTTCATCCAATGGATTGTCTCCCTGATGGGCGTTGATGAAGCCACTTCGATGGTTTACGGAATATCGATGCTCCACACCGTTTTCAACTTAATCAACACATTCATCATGATCTGGTTCACGAAAGCAATTGAAAATATTGTCACAGCCATCATCAAGGACAAGCCTGAAAGCGAAGAAACCATTGATGGACGCATCCAGTACCTCGACTATGGCCTGGTCTCCACTCCGGAACTCGCCCTTACCGAATCAAGCAGGGAGATAGTCCGCTTCAGCAAAATCATGAAAAACGGCCTGGGATACCTCAGCGAAGCCATCTACCACTCGGACAACAGCGACAAGTTCAATGAATACAGGAAGAAACTTGTCAAGTACGAGGAAATCTCAGACAGGATTGAATATGAAATCGTCAAGTTCCTGAACGACCTCGGAAAGAACCATCTCAGCGACGAATCAAAGGAGACCGTCCGCTCCCAGATCAGGATTTCCGGCGAGCTGGAGTCCCTCGGGGACAGCGGTGAATCCATCAGCCGGTCCCTCCTTAACATGAATGCGTACGGCCGTCACCTCACATCGGAGCATATTGCCAAACTCAGCAAGATGACAGGCTTCCTTTCACAGGCCTTTGAAGACATGATATTCAACCTGGAGAACGCATCCCGGATCAAGGACATCAGGAATGCCGAGATTGACGAGGAGGCGATCAACAAGTTCAGGGACGAATGCAGGGAGACCGAACTTGAGGACATCGAGTCAAAGGGCGATTCCTACTTCGAGACAGTGTTCTACCTGAATATCATGGAACAGCTCGAGAAGATGGGAGACTATCTCATCAACATCTCACAGGCAATAAAGATCCGGAGTTAATGGGATACCCCGGAAGCCTATCGTGCATTGACAATGCAGTAGCCTGTCTCATAGCGTCCTCCGGTGAAAGTCTGGGCACCTGCATAAGGCAGGATGCTTCCCGGGGGTACCGAGGCTGCCACACGATAGGAACCGTTCTTCAGGGTAATCGTCATCCTTGAACCCGGCTCAATCACAACGCTCCTGATTTCGGGACCGCTGTACATCACGGTCAAGGGATACTCGGTGGTGTTCTCCATCAGGACTGTACTGGTAGGCTTGTTGTCTTCCTGCACATGCGCAAAAGCCGGAAGGCTTCCGTGGTTGTTCCTGAATATGTCATTGACCTTCGCATCGATGAGCTTCCTGTCAGCCTCTGCCCGGTGAGGTCCCCTTGGATACATTGAAATG
>JBJFDD010000270.1:0-1652 GCA_051889815.1 Candidatus Cryptobacteroides sp.
GTCTGCGTTGAAACGCTTCATGTAGCTGACAGAGAGTTCCCATCCCTTGTTCTCTCCTTTGGCAATATTTGTTACAGGATAAGAACCGAGGGAAATACCCTGATATTCAGGAACGAGGGCGGTCGAGCGTACGATACCGTTGTCCATTCTCTCCT
Organism: Candidatus Cryptobacteroides sp.; assembly: GCA_051889815.1. GTDB lineage: Bacteria > Bacteroidota > Bacteroidia > Bacteroidales > UBA932 > Cryptobacteroides. Next base: position 156 of record JBJFDD010000270.1, read on the forward strand.
TGTAGGCATCGAAGCTAATCTGGAACTGGTTGAACAGACCGAGGTCTATACCGATGTTCGCCTTCTTGATCTTCTCAGGCTCGAGAGCTGCATTGCCATAGACAGACTCGTTGGTGTAGTAGCCGAGCCAGCTGATGTTTCCTCCCTTGGTACTGGTTACCTGATCCTTATAATCGTATCTGTTCGTTCCAGCCGAGTCATTTCCGGTAATACCATAAGATCCGCGAATCTTGAGAAGAGAGATAGCAGGAACGGCGTCCTTGATGAAGCTTTCGTTGGAAGCAATCCACGCAGCGGACACTGAAGGAGTAAACAGCCAGCGGGTAGATCTTGGGAAGTAGTCGGAAGCGGAGAGACCGGTAGCAAACTTGACGGCATATCTCTTGTCGTAGTCGTAGGTGGCCTCGAGACCAGTGAAGACTCTCCTGAAGTCATAGGAGGCTCCGATGTTGCCGGTGATATCGTCAAATACCTGATAGATACCGAAAGCGTCAGCAGCTACATGGTGCTTGCCGAAATCCCTTGCCCAACCGATTTCTGCCTTCGATGACATATAGCCGTAGAGTGCAGTGTCCTTGCTGTAAGAGAGTGTACCGTTGATGGTGGTTCCGTGCTGGGTGAAAGCGAGAGTGCTCCAATCGTCGTCACGGGTCCATCTTGAGTAGGACTGGATGGTTGACTGGGTTGCAGTGATGTATGAGAGGTATCCTACTGATACACCTGCCCAAAGACCAGGGGTGATGAAGTCAAAGTTGAACTTCAGACCGGCCTGGCCGTAGATGTTGGTGTTGGTCTGGTTGCTGTAACCTACACGGTTGAGTTCACCGTAAGGGGAACCGCCGATGTTGTTGGTGGTGGTAACCTCGCCGCCTGCATCAACGACATTTCCTTCATCGTCATAGACGGTAGGAGTGACAGGACCGTAGAGGGTCGAAGGCATGTAGGTAACCATGTTGTAGATGTTTCCAATCCAGTTTGAACCTCCTGAAGGGGCGTGGATTCGTACAACAGAACCGGCAAGGTTCATCCAGAGGTCAATCCAGTCGTTGACCTTGACATCGATGTTCGAACGGAAGTTGATCCTGTACTTCTGAGGGTTGGCATCGAACTTCTCATTAGGTTCAGTCTTGAAGTAGCTGCCCTGACGGACGACATTGAAGTTCGAGTAGAACTTGACATTGTCATTTCCGCCGGTAGCGTCGAGAGCAATTCTCTGCTGGTTATAGACCTTCCTGCAAATGATATCCTGCCAGTTGGTGTTCGGATAGAGTTCGTTGCCGCCAGCCTTGAAGTTCTCGATTGCCTCCTGAGAATAGAAAGCGTTCTGTCCGAGGCCGTCGTTCACACCGGCCTGGTTGCGCAGGCTTGCATAGGTGTAGGAGTCGAAGCACTGGGCTACCCACTCAGGCTGCTGGAGAGTCTCGGAGATGTTGACACCTACTTTGAGCTTGCCGGGAGTACCGCGCTTGGTGTTGATCACGATGATACCGTTGGCAC
>JBJFDD010000271.1:0-1652 GCA_051889815.1 Candidatus Cryptobacteroides sp.
CCATTCAGCGTAAGTATCTGATACATTAGCCTTTACATATTCAGGATCCATATCCTCCAGACGGAAGAACCTTCCCTGGCGGTCAACCTGTGCACATCTGTCTCCGTTGCGGTCGAGAACCATCATCGGAGGAACTCCGGCAGCCTTGGCAACCTTGTTGTCGTCGGCACCGAAGGTCGGAGCGATGTGGACGATACCGGTACCGTCCTCAACTGTCACATAGTCACCCGGAATTACGCGGAATGCGCCCTCGCCCGGATTGAACCATGGGATGAGCTGATGATAGGAAATGCCCACGAGCTCGGCCCCCTTGAACTTGCCTTCGAGAACCCTGTAAGGCACGAGCTTGTCACCCGGCTTGTAGTCTGCAAAGGAAATCTCCTTTGCCTTAGGGTTGAACAGGCTCGAAACCAAAGCCTCTGCAACCACGTAGATGCAAGGGTCTCCGGTGTACGGGTTGAACGACTCGACCCTGACATAGTCTATGTTCGGGCCGACGCACAGAGCCGTGTTCGAAGGAAGTGTCCATGGTGTTGTGGTCCATGCAAGGAAGAACACCGGAAGGGTTCCGCAGCCGTAGAGAATCTGCGACTTTTCATCCTTGATCACCTCGAACTGAACGGTCGCCGTGGTGTCTTTCACATCTCGGTAGCATCCAGGCTGGTTGAGCTCATGTGTGCTCAGACCGGTTCCGGCAGCCGGTGAATATGGCTGGATAGAATAACCCTTGTAGAGCAGCCCCTTGTCATAGATTTTCTTGAGAAGGTACCACAGAGTCTCGATGTATCTGTTGTCGTAGGTGATGTACGGGTCATTCATGTCAACCCAATATCCGACCCTTTCGGTCATGTTCACCCACTCGGCAGTGTATTTCATGACCTCCTTGCGGCAGGCCTGGTTGTATTCCTCAACCGAAATCTTCGTTCCGATGTCCTCCTTGGTGATTCCGAGCATTTTCTCAACGCCAAGCTCGACAGGAAGTCCGTGGGTGTCCCATCCGGCCCTTCTGTTGACCTTGTAGCCGCTCTGTGTCTTGTAACGGCAGATTGAGTCCTTGATTGAACGTGCCATGACATGGTGTATGCCAGGCATGCCGTTGGCAGAAGGCGGTCCCTCGAAGAAAACGAATTCCGGAGCACCTTCCCTCAGTTCGAGAGATTTCTCGAAAGCATGATTCTTTTTCCATCTGTCCAGTACCTCATTTCCGATTTTTACGAGGTCCAGACCTTTATATTCTGCAAATGACATATAATGTAATATTTTTTCCTAATTTTCCACCCGCTCGGGCTGTTGCCCCTCGCGAATTTTTCAAACTGCAAATATAATTATTTTTGGGACATTTATGAACATCCTTGACGCCATTATTCTTATATGCTTCATTCCCGCCCTCGTGCAGGGAATCCGCAAGGGCTTCATAGCACAGGTAATCGCCATTGTATCAATCGTTGCCGGCATCTGGCTCTCCTTCAAATTTTCCAACCTGATAGCCTCATGGCTGGGCAATTACATCCAGGCATCCGGCAATATCCTTCAGATCGTTGCCTTTGCCCTGATACTGATTCTTGTAATTCTCGGGCTCACCGCCGTCGGAAAGCTTCTCGAAGCGACAACCAAGATTGTGATGCTCGGCTGGCTGAACAAACTTCTGGGCG
>JBJFDD010000272.1:0-5875 GCA_051889815.1 Candidatus Cryptobacteroides sp.
GGAAGTGCAGTCCCGGGTTGGTCTGGAGGGCATTGAACTGGTCCATGGTGCAGAATTCGTACGGTGAGACGGTCCAGCTGCTGGAGATGCAGTCCTGGAGTACGTTGTCGAACAGCTCGTCGCCCGAGAGGACAATCTGTGTGGTGGAGGTGGTGAAGTTCTTCAGTTTTTCCTTCTTTGTCGTTATCTGTGCCTGTCCGAACAAGTCGGTGACAATCAGCATGGCGGCCAATATTCCGGATAATATGCGGATTCCTTGTTTCATGACTTTGTTGCAATTTGGGATAGGTATCCTTCAATGTTTATGCCGTAAATTTAGTAATTTTTAGCGTGATAACGTATATTTGCAAATATGAAACACTACACTGCTATCCTGTCCCTGACAGTTGTTGCAGCCTTTTCGGCAACTTTCCCGGTGGCAGCCAGCTGTGGCGGAGCATTAACCGGAAACCGTAAACTTCATTGAAAGCAGTCAGGAATATGAATACATCAAAGAAATGCGGCTACATTGCGCCGCAGGTGCATGTGCTTCCTCTCGAAACCGAGGAGATTCTTGTCGTCAGCGGCAACATGGAAGACTATATCAACGAAGATTTCAACTGGGAGGAATAGGCCATGAAGTACTTCAAGACAGTTCTTTTTCCGGCTGCAGTGGCGGCCATGCTGCTCTTCGCTCCATCTTGTTCCAGGGAACCTGCAGATTGCGGGTCCGGTTTCCGGAATGTTTCCGGGTATCTTCCGGTGAGGTTGCTTGCCGGCTTTGATGATGCCACCAGGACGGAACTCGGCCCTGATGGCAAGGTAAGCTGGAAAACAGGTGACATCATCCGTTACTATTCCGAGCCCGGCGGTCCGGTAGGCGCTGCAACAGCTGAACAGGACTGTGCCGCTGCTGAATTTGAGGTCAATTTGGCTCCGGATGCTTCCTTCCTGGTTGCTGCTTATGGTGGAGAGTCTCTCTCCGGCAACACCTCCGGAGAGACCTTCAATCTTGGCGGAGCCGTCAAGGCCCGTCAGTCCGGCAAGTTCACGGATGCCCATGTTGCTGTTGCAAGGACTGAAGACCCTTCTTCCGGAAAGCTGACGTTCAGCAATCTAACAGCTATCGTGAAGTTCACTCTCGAGCGCAGTGACATCGCTCTTGTCACCTTCTCTTCGAATGACCTGACTCCTCTGCACGGCAATGGTGTGATGAATGTAGCCTTCTCCGGGGGGGAACCTCAGGCATCCCTGGGTACTTCCGGAGGCAACAGCATCGAAGTCAATACTTCCGGTGGTGGTACATTCTACCTCTCATCCCTGCCTTGCACCCTGGCAGAGGGATTCACCCTCGGCTGTTATGATTCCGAAGGAAAACTTCTGGGGAAAGCGTCTACCGGCAAGTCTCTTGTTTTGAAGAAGAGTACCGTCATCAACCTGGGTACTATTGATGGCAGGATAACCCCTTCCGCTCCTGAGGTCGAATACAATCCTGACCTCAGCCGTGATGGTACTGCAAACTGCTACATCATCCCTGCCGCCGGCGGGTACAGTTTTGATGCCACCGTCAAAGGAAGCTGCAGCGAGGCCATCGGAGGCACTCCGACACGTGCGGAGGTCCTCTGGGAGTCATTCGGAACGGATGTGGCTCCGACGAAAGGCGACATAATCCGGGATGTGAGCTATTCGGGAGGCAGGGTCATGTTCACTGCCACCGGAGTTGACGGCAATGCCGTGATTGCCATGAAAGATGCCTCGGGAACCATCCTGTGGAGCTGGCACATCTGGTGCTGCATGGGTTATGAGGCAGACAGATATTCACAGTCCTACCTGAACGATGCCGGGGTAATGATGGACCGCAACCTGGGTGCCCTTTCCGCCAATCCCGGAGATGCTGCAGCCCTTGGCCTTCTCTACCAGTGGGGCAGGAAGGATCCATTCCCGGGCAGTTCGGATATTGCAAAAAGCAAGGTCTCCGCAACGACTGTCACTTCCTGGCCGTCTCCTGTCGAATCGAGCGCTTCCACCGGGACAATTGCATTCGCAACTGCAAATCCGACCACATTCATCACCAGCTCGGACAACAACGATGACTGGATGGATTCCGGCGACAAGACCAGGTGGACTGCGGGTGGAAAATCCAAGAGTTTCCATGATCCGTGTCCAGCCGGTTACCGCGTCCCGGCCGGTGGGGACAGCGGGGTCTGGGCAAAAGCTCTCGGCAAGGATTCCTGGACCACGAAAACCAGTTGGGATGTCGATGCCGTGGGAATTGATTTCAGCAAGGCTGACAGGAAACTCTGTGCTTCCGGACCGGTCTGGTATCCGGCTGCCGGTTATTTGAGCAGCGGTATGGGAGCGCTGACCAATGCTGGGTACTGCGGCTTCTATTGGTCTGCCACCTTTGATGCCGAAGGACCGTACCTTTTCAGCATCAACTACACTTCATGGGCCAGATCTGCCGCAGTTAATCCGTCAGCGATCAACGACGCAGCCTGTGCCATGCCGGTACGCTGCGTGAAGGAGCAGTAAAAGCAAATTATTTGTTAAATTTGCAGGTTATGTCAGACTATATAGTATCAGCCAGGAAATACCGTCCGGATTCGTTTGAGACCCTGATCGGACAGGACAATATCGCCCAGACCCTGAAGAATTCCATCATCAGGGGCAAGTTGGCGCATGCCTATCTTTTCTGTGGACCGAGAGGTGTCGGAAAGACCACCACTGCGCGGATTTTCGCCAAGGCTATCAACTGCTCGAATCCTTCCCCGCAGATGGATCCTTGCGGGAAATGCGAGTCCTGCCTCTCTTTCAGCGAGGGCCGTTCCTACTGCATACACGAACTTGATGCAGCCTCCAACAATGGTGTGGAAGACATCCGTAACCTTATGGAGCAGGTGCAGATTCCTCCTCAGGTGGGGAAATACAGCGTTTACATCATAGACGAGGTGCACATGCTTTCGCCGGCTGCTTTCAATGCCTTCCTCAAGACTCTTGAGGAACCGCCCGCACACGCAATCTTCATCCTTGCCACAACCGAAAAGCACAAGATCCTGCCGACTATCCTTTCCAGGTGCCAGACCTATGATTTCAACAGGATTTCTGTTCCGGACATTGTTTCCAACTTGAGGAACATTGCCGGCAAGGAAGGTGTAAGAATAGATGACGAGTCTCTCCATGTCATAGCCCAGAAGGCTGACGGCGCGATGCGCGATGCGCTCACGATTTTCGACCAGACCGTGGCTTTCTGCGGAACCGATGTCCACTATGCGGATGTACTGAAGAATCTCAATGTCCTTGACTACGATTTCTGCTTTTCCCTCGTGAAGTCATTCCTGGCAGGAGACTATGGCTCGGCGCTTCTGACTTTTGACGAAATCCTGTCCAAGGGTTTCAATGCCCTTCATTTCTGCGCATCCCTGAGTTCCCATTTCAGGAACCTGATGGTGGCCCGGAACGGGGGGCTGGATTCTCTTCTCGAACTGCCCGATTCGGTCAAGGCAAAATATTCAGAACAGGCCTCCGCCTGCCCGCTGAAGTTTCTCTACAATGCTTTGAGCACCACTACGGCCTGCGAAGCAGGGTACAGGCTTGCGGTCAACCCGCGGCTCCACATCGAGTTCATGCTGATGAAACTGAGTTTCCTCTGCAAGGCTCCCTCTGCCGATTCCGTCCCAACCGCTCCCGCTCCTGCTCCTGTTGTCTCAGCCTCCGTCGCTCCTGCTGCTTCTGTTGCTCCTGCTCCTGTTGCATCAGCCCCCGTCGCTCCTGCTGTTCCTGCAGCTCCCGCATCCCCTGCCGCCCCCGCAGATTCTCCGGCTACTGCTTCCCAATCCCAGGCTTCGAAGCCGAGGGAAAAGAAGACTTCTGTCCGGTCTTCACTGTCACTGAACTCCATGTTGTCAGGCGACGACCGCAAGGATGAACCCGCTCCGGTTGCCCAGTCGGACATTCTGCCGGAAGATGATGCAATAAAGTCCGCTTGGGAAAAGATCCCGGCCGACTATGCCTCCAGCCCCAGGCTTGCAAGCACCCTGAAAAATGCCGCCCTGAGTTTTGAACTCGTAGACGGCTTCAAGGAGGTGACCTTCATGGTCAGCAATGAATCGCAGCAGAAATGGATACGGGAGAACAAACTGCACTCCATTGAAGGTCGTCTCCAGGAACTTTCAGCCTCTTCGAAAATCCGGCTCCAGGTCGGAGTGGTTCCTGTCGAGGACGCGGAGAAAAAGCCATACACAGATGGCGAAAAGGCAGCGGCACTGATGGAAAAACATGACGGGGTCAAGAACCTGATCAAAGATTTCGGCCTTGAGACCCAGTAGTGAATCAATGACTAGTAATAATCCAGAGCAGAATAGGAATATGAAACTTCGTTGCGATAATCTAGTAAAGAAATATGGAATAAGAACGGTCGTGAAAGGTGTATCCATGGAAATCAACCAGGGAGAGATTGTCGGCTTCCTGGGTCCTAACGGTGCAGGAAAGACGACCAGTTTCTACATGATTACCGGTCAGATTGTCCCCAATGGCGGGCGGGTTTTCCTGGACGATGAGGACATCACGGAACTCCCGATGTACAAGAGAGCCCAGAAAGGTGTGGGTTATCTCCCGCAGGAGGCCTCGGTCTTCAGGAAGATGTCTGTCGAGGACAACATCATGTCGGTCATGGAGATAGCAGGTATCCCCAAGGATGTACGCAACCTGAGGCTGGAGAGCCTTATTGATGAGTTCAACCTGTCGAAGGTCCGGAAGAGTCTGGGTATCCAGCTCTCCGGAGGCGAGAGGCGCCGTTGCGAGATAGCAAGGGCCCTGGCAATCGATCCGAAGTTCATACTTCTCGACGAGCCTTTTGCCGGAGTGGACCCGATTGCCGTCGAGGACATCCAGTACATCATCGCCAAACTCAAGTACAAGAACATCGGAGTGATCATCACGGACCACAATGTGGGTGAGACCCTGGCCATCACCGACAGGGCATACCTTCTGTATGAAGGATCCATCCTGCAGCAGGGAACTCCGGAATCGCTTGCAAGTGACGAGGAAGTCCGCACCAAGTATCTCGGTTCCGGTTTCGTGCTCAAGAAATCAGTCTCGGTCGAAAGGGCCAAAGCCGAACATGCGAAGGCGCGGGAATCCTGATCCTGCTGTCAAGGGTATTGACGACAAAGGCCGGGAATCAATCGGATTCCCGGCCTTTGTCGTCTGTACGGGCATTGCTTTACACTCTCTGGCCGTAGCTGCGGTCGGTCGTGTTGACGGTAATCTTCTCTCCCTGGTTGATGAAGAGAGGAACCATGACCTTGGCACCGGTTTCGAGGGTGACTTCCTTGAGGGCGCTGGTAGAGGCGGTGTTGCCCTTGACTGCAGGCTCTGCGTAGGTAACCTCGAGGGTCACGTAGGTAGGAAGCTCGCAGGTAAGGCACTTCTCCTCAGGCTCGACGACGAACATCATCTCGACATGCTGTCCCTCCTTCATGAGGTCAGCATTCTCGACGACATCGTGAGGAAGGTGAATCTGCTCGTAAGTCTCTTCGTGCATGAAGTTGAATCCGTCCTCGTCGCTGTAGAGGAACTGATACGGACGTCTTTCGACATTGATGACATCAATCTTCGCACCTGCGGTGAAGGTGTTCTCGAGGATTCTGCCGTTCTCGAGGTTGCGAAGTTTGGTCTTTACGAATGCCGGTCCTTTACCAGGCTTCACATGCTGGAAATAAACCATCTGGCATGGCTTTCCGTTGAAGCTGATGTAAAGGCCGTTTTTGAAATCTGCAGTTGTTGCCATAAATATTAAAAGTAATTTGATTCAAGGAATTGAAAAGCAAAGTTTGCGTTGCAAATTTAGTGATTTGCCGCCTTTATTGCAAAAATATCTTGCTGTCAGAGGCTTGTG
>JBJFDD010000273.1:0-1650 GCA_051889815.1 Candidatus Cryptobacteroides sp.
ATATTTTGGGAAGAGTGTTTCACTCATTTCAGGTGATATGAATTGTTCGGAATCACGAGTGAAGCATCTTCGACAATCAATCTGCGGGAAACTGGGAACGTCAAATATTGAATCTGCTATTGTAATGGTGACTACATTCAGGTTGCGGTAGCCTGCACAAGACCCCATGAATATCTCTATGCTTTCATGCAAACACATGCTTTAGAGATTATCTGCCGGCCATTCCCGTTAGAGGCCATCCTTCCAAAGGCCAGGGTTAATCCGGAACGGAAATTTATGTACTTTCGTTCATTGGAAAAGTCAATTTCTTCATCTATTTTTGCATGGTTACTTTAATCGTTTTTTCTCTACGGCAACTTCAATGTTTAGATTCAGTATTTATCTTTTGGCCATGGTAATGATTTCCCTGACTGGTTGTCAGAATGCTTCCTGGCTGCTTTCAAATGTCGATGTCTCCGAGATTGATTATGAGCAAGGAGTATCCTGGGCGGATATTCCGGACTCATTGATAGCAAATCCCGAGATAATTGCGCTTTCTGACAGTTATTTCGGATGGTCTGAGCAGTCCGGAGAGACGCCTTTCATCCTGGTCGACAGGAAAACTGGCAGAACGCTCACCAACGTCCGAAGGGGAAGACAGGAAAATGAAGTCCTGAATGTCAATCAATTTCTTGCGACTGGTGACAGTTCTTTCGCCGTCATGGACAACTTCAAGAAAAGAATGACTGTGTACAGTGTCGGGGAAGGTAGATGCGTTCCCGTCCAGTCTGTGCCGATTGATGAGTACACTACGGCTTGCGCTCTTGGAGATACCCTGGTTGGAGTACTGTCAGGCGGAGACGCTCGTTACCGGACCAGGAAGATGGACGGGACCGTACTTTCCGATTTCGGAGATTATTCACAATACGGATTGAACACCGAAGTGGGTAGCGGGCTTATGCAGGGCCATTTGCAGGTGAATGGAACACTCGGCAGGATGGCATCATATTCCTACTATGTCGGCTGCTACGAGATTGTCGATTTCGTCAAAGGTGAAACCGTCTGCTCCGTCCAGCTTGAGGAAATGCCTTTTGATGAGAACGAGGGCCATTTTGCGACCATGCGACCTGATTCAAAGGTCAGTTTTGTCTCCTTGTCTTCTTCCGGGGACTATCTTTTTGCCCTTTATGACGGTAAGGAACTGAAGCACTACATTGAGCATCCCGGTCTTGTCCCTTCCGGCAATCATGTCTGCATCTTCGATTGGAATGGGAAGTATCTGGCATGCCTGCATTCTGCACTTCCAGTCCGTAGCCTGGCGTGGGACAAGGCAACAAGTCGCCTTTGCCTTTGTGTGTTGACAGAAAGCGGACAATACAGGTTCTGTTTTGTTGATATCCCAGCCTGGCTGAAATGAAACAGCACCGATTGGCTTTGTAGTGTCTTAAACTGGCTACCTCCCACCGTCTCGCCAGTTGCAGAATTCTACTTTTTCCATTTCTTTATGAACACTTTTTTTTCTTAAAGCTTGTTTTTCGATTATTTCAGTTTTTGATTACTCATTCCGATACTTTTGAAGCCTGAACTTAAACTTCAAAAGTATGACTGAGTTAGACCTCAAGGACCAGATTTACGTGGATCTGTTACGTGACGCAGGCTTCAAGGCCGTGT